>NZ_JBNBPO030000003.1:0-195639 GCF_051280635.3 Nocardioides proteolyticus
CTGCTCGCCACCCCCCGGGGCGAGCAGCCGCCGGGGCGGCCCGCCGGGCCGGTCGCGGTGATGTGCACCGGCGCCAACGCCTCGGCCGACGAGATCGCCCGCCTCGCCGCCGCCTGACCGGTCGCGGCACGGGCGCGCGGCCGCCCGGCAGTACGGCGCGTCGCCGCTCCTGTGACGCCTGTGACTGGTGATACTGGCAGGGTGTCCCTGATCGCCGTCGACGAGCGTGCCGCCCGGGTCCGCTTCCGGCGCGCGCTGGCGCTGATGGCGATGACCCTGGTGCTGCCCGGGTCGGCGCAGCTGGTCGCCGGCAACCGGCAGGTCGGGCGGCTCGCCGTACGCCTCTGGCTCGCGGTGGTCGCGACGCTGCTGGTCGTGGGCGCGGTCGTCGTGGTCGACCGGTCCTTCGTGCTCCAGCTCGCGTTCAGCCCCACGGTGATGCTGGTGGCCCGCGTCGCGCTGATCGTCGGCGCCGTCGGCTGGGCCGCGCTGTTCGTGGACGCCTGGCGGATCGGCCAGCCGCTCACCCTGCGGCTGCCGCACCGACGTGCCATCGTCGGCGTCAACGGCCTGCTGTGCTTCTCGGTGGCCGGCACGCTGCTCTTCGGAGCCCACCTGGCCGGCGCGCAGCGCGACTGGCTGACCATGTTCGCCGACGGCGAGCTCGGCAAGGCCCACCACGGCCGCTACAACATCCTGCTGCTCGGCGGCGACTCGGGCGCCGACCGGTGGGGGCTGCGCCCCGACTCCCTCACCGTCGCCTCGATCGACGCGACCACCGGCCGCACCGTGATGATCGGCCTGCCGCGCAACCTGCAGGACTTCCCGTTCCGGGAGGGCTCGGTCATGGACGAGGAGTTCCCCGACGGGTTCGACTGCGACGGCTGCTACCTCAACGGCGTGAGCACCTGGGCCCAGGACCACACCGAGCTGTTCGGCGACTCCGCGACGCCCGGCATCGACGCGACGGTGATGGCCGTGGAGGGCGTCACCGGGCTGCGCATCAACTACTGGCTGATGGTCAACATGCGCGGCTTCCGGCGCCTGGTCGACGCGGTCGGCGGCGTGACGCTCGAGGTCCGGCAGCGGATCCCCGTCGGCGGTCTCGGCAGCGACGTCACCGGCTACATCGAGCCGGGCCGGCGCAAGCTCGACGGCCACGACGTGCTCTGGTACGCCCGGGCTCGCGAGGGCTCCGACGACTACTCGCGGATGGCGCGCCAGAAGTGCGTGCTCAACGCGATGCTCACCCAGATCAGCCCGCAGCGGGCGCTCACGAACTTCCGGGAGATCGCGAAGGCCTCGAGCGCGATGATCCAGACCAACCTCCCCGGCGCGGGGCTGGACGACTTCGCCGGCCTCGCCCTGCGCGCACGGGAGCAGCGGATCTCGACCGTCTCGCTGGTCCCGCCGCGGATCGACACCGCCGACCCGGACATCGACCTGGTCCACCGGATGGTCGAGAGGGCCATCGACCGGGCGGAGGGCGAGAAGCCGGCGACGCCGAAGGCGCAGCGGAAGCCGCGGACCGGGCAGGTGACCGGCGGCTCGCTCGGCACGCGCAAGGACGGCTACGCCGCCAACGAGTCCGAGGACCTCGCGGCCGCCTGCTGAGCGCCGCCGTCCGAGGCGCGGGTCAGTGGTCGGCCAGCGCGGCCACCACTGCGTCGTAGGTCTCCCTGTCGGCGGCGCAGACCAGGCCGCCGTGCAGGTCGCGAGGGGTGATCGGGCCGCCCCGGAGGCGCCCGATCACGCCGCCGGCCTCGGTCAGGATCAGGCTGCCGGGCAGGTGGTCCCACGGCATGCTGCGGCTGTAGACCAGCGCCGCCGCGTCGCCGGCGACCAGGTGCGGGTAGTCGACGCCGCAGCAGGCCCAGGTGAGCTCCAGCCGCCCGAGGCCCGGAAGCTCCCGGCCGACCCACTGCCGCCGTGCGGTGCGGTACGGCGCCCCGTCGGGGTCGGCCATCACCAGCCGGTCGCCGTTGAGCCAGGCGCCCGCGCCCCGCTCGGCGACGTACGACGCCTCGTGCTGCGGCTGCCAGATCCACCCGCGGGTGACCTCGCCGGCGCGCACCTCGCCGACCATCACGGCGTGGTCGGGCGAGCCGTTGACGAAGTTCTTGGTGCCGTCGACCGGGTCGACGGTGAAGCCGTGGTCGGCGGCGGCGAACCGCTCCAGCAGCGCCGGGTCGTCGGCCATCGCCTCCTCGCCGAGCACGACGGCGTCCGGGTAGGCCTCCAGCAGCGCCGCGGTGATCAGCTCCTCCGACTCGTGGTCGGCCACCGTCACCAGGTCCCCGGGGTTCTTCTCGGAGACCTGGTCGTCGCCCAGCTGCCGGAACCGCGGCGTGATCACCTCGGCCGCGACGTCCTGGATCAGTCTCAGCACGGCGTCGGTGTCCACGCCTCCACGGTAGTGGCCCGGAGACGACACCGGTGCCGGCGCCCCCGGTCGCCGACCACCGCCGGCGGAGTGGAGCACGACGCGCGGCGAATGGTTGGAGTCGAGGCGTGTGCGTGTGAGGATGACGCGGTGCGTCCGGGACCCCGCAGCATCCTGACCCTGTTCCTCGGCCTGGCAGCAGGGCTCGCCGGGGCGCTCGTCGTCGCGCTCCTCCCCGGGGTGGCGGCAGCGGCACCGCAGGCCACGACGCTGAGCCTGTCCGCGCCGGCGACGTACTCCTACCACGACACGACGGTCACGCTCGTGCTGCGCACGGCCGAGGGTCCCGTCGCGGCAGGGGAGGTGGTGGTCGAGCGGGCGCGCGGCGACGGCTGGGAGGCCCTCGCCGGCCCGCTGACCACCGACGAGAACGGCACGGCCACCTTCCCGGTCCGGGTCAGCAAGTCGGTCTCGCGCAACCGGATCCGCGCGCGCTACGCCGGCGACGAGACGCACGCGAAGGCGGAGCGGACCTACACCGTGCCGCTCAAGGCGCACCCGACGACGGTCACGGTCACCGGGCGCACCAGCGTGGTGGACGAGCGCTACCTCTACCTCGGGCTGACCTGGCGGACCACCGACGACCGCCCCGTCAACGGCGTGGTCGCCCTCCAGCGCTACCTCGACGGGCGGTGGCGGACCTACCGCGACTACCGCACCTACAGCGACGGCTACGTGCGCGTGCGGCTGCGCCCGCGGGTCGACACCCGCTACCGCGCGGTGGGCCGGCCGATGGCCTGGGCCGCCAAGGACATCAGCGGCACCCACCGCGTCGACAACCTGCCACCCGGCATCCGGGTTAAGCTGCCGGCCGGCGCGCCCCGCCCGCGGGTGTCGCTGCCGCGCCAGCCGCGGGCCACCGGCGCGGGCCCCAACCCCGCGATCTCCCGCATCCCCAACGGCGTGTGGCGGAGCATGGTCGGGCGCAGCTGGCACCGGGGCTGCCCGGTGGGGCGCAGCGGCCTGCGCCTGCTGCGCATCAACTACTGGGACTACTCCGGCTACCGCCGCCGCGGCGAGATCGTCGCCGCGGCGAGCGTGGTCCGGCAGATGGCCGGAGCGCTCAGCGACATGTACCGCGCCAAGCTGCCGATGCGCTCGATGTACCGCGTCGACCGGTTCGGCTGGTCGCGCCGCCTGCAGGGCGCCGACGACTACCGGTCGATGGCGGCGGGCAACACCTCCGCCTTCAACTGTCGCTGGGTGGTCGGCCGCCCCGGCGTGCGCAGCCCGCACTCCTACGGTCGCTCGCTCGACGTGAACCCGTGGGAGAACCCCTACCGCTCCAGCCACGGCTGGGTGCCCAACGCCTGGTGGCCCAGCCGCTCGCACGACCGGGTGGCCTGGCGCTCCCGCTCCCACCGGGTGGTGCGGATCATGGCCGACAATGGGCTGCGCTGGACCTACGGCCGCTCCGACCTCCACCACTTCGACGCGGTTCCCCGCGGCGGCCGCCTGATCGTCGTTCCCGGTTGCGCGGACACCGTCTGCCACTGACCGCCGAGTTGGGGTTTCCGCCCCGCGACTTGGGGTTTCCGCCCCGCGACGTGGGGTTTCCGCCCCTGTTCGCGCCGGCGACACGTCGGCGTCACCACGCGGCCGTCGTACGACGCCAGCGTGGTGACGTCCGCACCACGCACCTCACCTCGGGAGAACACCGTGCGCCATCCCCTCCGCCACACCCTCCTGCTCCTCGCCGGCCTCGGCGCCGCAGCCCTCACGCTCGCGCCGCCGGCGGCCGCCGCTGCCGTCGAGGGCGACCAGCCCGAGCACGTGCGGGTGGTCAACACCGCCCACCGCGGCGCGAGCGCCTACGCGCCGGAGAACACCCTCGCGGCGTTCGCCGTCGGCATCGAGCAGCGCTCGGACTGGATCGAGTCCGACGTGCAGCTGAGCAAGGACGGCGTCCCGATCCTGATGCACGACACCACGCTCGCCCGCACGACCGACGTCGAACAGGTCTTCCCCGGGCGGGCGCCGTGGCAGGTCCGCGACTTCACCCTCGCCGAGATCAAGCAGCTCGACGCGGGCTCCTGGAAGGGCGCAGCGTTCGCCGGTGAGCCGGTGCCGACCCTGGCCGAGATGGTCGAGCAGGTCCGGCGCAGCCGCTCGGGCATCCTGATGGAGATCAAGGCCCCGCACCTCTACCCGGGCATCGAGCGGGCGGTGGCCGACGTCTTCGCCGGCTTCCCCGGCTACGTCCGGTCCGCCGTCGCCAGCGGCCGCCTCGCCGTGCAGAGCTTCGACTGGGGCTCGATGCGCACCTACGCCGCCATCCAGCCCGCGGTGCCGGTCGGCCTGCTCGGCACGCCCCGCGTCGAGGAGCTCCCCGCCCTCGCCGCCTTCGCCGAGCAGATCAACCCCAACCACGGCACCTACGACAAGGCGTACGTCGACGCCGTCCACGCCGCCGGCATGACGGTCCACACCTGGACCATCGACGACCCCGCCCGGATGCACGTGGTGCTCGACCGGGGCGTCGACGGGGTGATCACCAACAGGCCCGACGTGCTGGAGCAGGTGCTGGCCGAGCGCCGGCTCGGGGCGGCCGCCTGACCTCGAGCCCGTGTCAGCCATGGCCGCACTAGTGTCGCGGCCATGGCTGACTGCGTCTTCTGTGCGATCGTGGCGGGGGAGGCCGAGGCCGACCTGGTGCTCGACGAGCCGGACCTCGTGGCGTTCCTCGACCGGCGGCCGGTGTTCAAGGGACACGTCCTGCTGGTCCCGCGCCGGCACGTGGTCACGCTGCCGGACCTGCCGGCGACTCTTCGCGACGGCTTCCTGGCGGCCGCCCAGCGCCTCGCGACCGCGGTGGTCGACGGGCTCGGCGCCCAGGGCAGCTTCGTGGCGATGAACAACGTGGTCAGCCAGTCGGTGCCGCACCTGCACCTGCACGTGGTCCCCCGGACCAAGGGCGACGGCCTCCGCGGCTTCTTCTGGCCACGCACCAGGTACGACGCCGGCGAGCCGGCCCGGTACGCCGCGCGCCTGCGCGAGGCACTGTCGGCAGGCGGCCCGGCCGCGAGCTGACCGCGGCCCGGCGGCCCGCGCGCGACCCCCTAGAGTGACCGGCGGTCCCCGCAGCGGGACGACACCCACGAGCTTGCTGAGGAGAACACACCATGGGTCGTTTCGACGGACGGGTCGCTGTCATCACCGGGGCCGCGCGCGGCATCGGCTTCGGCACCGCCACGCGGTTCGCACAGGAGGGCGCGTCGGTCGCGATCCTCGACCTCGACGAGTCGGCGGCCGCCGAGGCCGCCGCCAAGCTGCCCGTCGGTGACGGCGCGAAGGCCGTCGGAATCGGTGCCGACGTCTCCGACGGCGGCTCCGTCGACGCCGCCGTCGGGCGGGTGGTCGCCGAGCTCGGCGGCATCCACGTGCTCGTCAACAACGCGGGCATCACCCGCGACAACCTGCTGTTCAAGATGACCGAGGACGACTGGGACCTGGTCATGGGCGTGCACCTCAAGGGCGCCTTCCTGATGACCAAGGCCGCGCAGAAGCACTTCGTCGAGCAGAAGTACGGCAAGGTCGTCAACGTCTCGAGCATCTCCGCGCTCGGCAACCGCGGCCAGGCCAACTACTCCGCGGCCAAGGCCGGCATCCAGGGCTTCACCCGGACCCTCGGCATCGAGCTCGGGCCGTTCGGCATCAACGTGAACGCCATCGCGCCCGGCTTCATCGCGACCGAGATGACCGACGCCACGGCGGCGCGGCTGAAGATGGACGTGGAGGAGTTCCGCCGGCTCAACGCCGAGGCGAACCCGGTCCGACGCGTCGGCCACCCCGAGGACATCGCGGCGGCGGCCGCGTTCCTGTGCGCCGACGAGGCGTCGTACATCACCGGGCAGACGCTGTTCGTCGACGGGGGCATCTCGCTCGGCACCTGATCCGGCACGTCACGCGCAGCCGGTCAGCGGAGCCACCCCGCGACACGCGGGGGTGGCTCCGCGCCTGTCGGGGCCGGTGGGTCAGACTGTGCCGGTGCGATCCACCAGCAAGCGAACTGCCCTGCCCGCCGCGCTCGTCGCGCTGAGCCTCGTCCTCGCCGCCTGCGGCAGCGACGAGGAGCCCGACGCCGGAGAGGGCACCTCCGAGTCGCCGGCGGCGGAGCCGGCCACCTGGCCGCTGACGGGGCTGGAGGCGGCCGAGGGCGAGTCCGTCGAGCAGGACCACCCGGTGATCGTCGCGAAGATCGACAACTCCGACAGCAGCGCGCCCCAGCTCGGCCTGGGGCAGGCGGACCTCGTCGTCGAGGAGCTCGTCGAGGGCGGCACCACCCGGCTGGCGGCGTTCTACTACTCGCAGATCCCCAGCGACGTCGGCCCGATCCGCTCGATGCGGGCCAGCGACATCGGCATCGTCTCGCCGGTGGACGCCGCCGTGGTGACCAGTGGTGCGGCGCAGGTCACCATCGACCGCATCGAGAAGGCCGGCATCACCTTCTTCGGCGAGGGCGGACCCGGCTTCTACCGCAAGGACGGCCGCAGCGCTCCCTACAACCTCTTCACCGACATGACGAAGGTGGCCGAGGAGACCGAGGACGGCGAGGAGAGCCGGCCGGCCGACTACCTGCCGTGGGGCACGGCGACGGACCTCCCGGAGGGCAAGCCCGCCGCCAGCCTCTCCGCCGGGTTCGGGCGCCACACCACGAACTGGACCTTCCAGGGCGGCAAGTACGTCAACAACAACACCTTCGCGGCCAAGGGCGACCGCTTCCAGGCCGACTCGGTGCTGGTGCTGCGGGTGAAGGTCGTCGACGCCGGCTACAAGGACCCGTCGGGCAACTTCGTGCCCGAGAGCAGGTTCGAGGGCACCGGCAACGCCCAGCTCTTCCACGACGGCAAGGTCGTCGAGGGCACCTGGTCCAAGGACAGCCTCGACTCGCCCCTGGCGCTCGAGACGCCCGAGGGTGAGCTCACGGTGCCGGCCGGCAAGGTCTGGATCGAGCTGGTCCCGGTCGACGCCGACGGCGGCACGGTCACCTTCGGCAAGTGACGCGCTGACGCCGCGCAGCAGAGCGCAGCACCGCGCGCGGCCGTTCTCGGGCCCCGCTACTCCTGCTCGGTACGGCGGTCGCCGCCGGGCGTGAAGGCGCTGGGCATGTCCACGCCGCTCTCGACGAGGGACTGCACGCCGGCCAGCAGGAAGCCGATCGCGCCCTCCACCCGGGCCGCGGCGGCCTCCGGGTCGTCGGCGGTGGAGACCGACTCGCCGGCCGACGACATGGCGCCGAAGAAGATCCGCGCGAACGTCTCCAGCATCTGGTCGTCCAGCTGCCACGAGCCGGCCTCCAGCACCGAGCGGACGATCTCGAGGACGTTGGCGAAGGTGGAGCGCTCCTCCTGCTCGCGGTAGCGCTCGTAGCCGAGGACGGCGGGGCCCTCCTGGATCACGATCCGGCGGTAGCGGGGCTCCTGCACCACCTCGAGGAAGGCCCGCAGACCGGCGAGCGCCTTCTGCCAGGGGTCGCGACGGCCGCGCAGCGCCTTGTTGATCCGCTTGGCGGCGTCGTCCTCGACCCGCTCGAAGACCGACTCGAACAGCGCCTGCTTGCCGGAGAAGTGGTGGTAGAGCGCCCCCTTGGTGACGCGGGCGCCGGCCACGATCGCGTCGAGCGAGGCGGCGGCGTACCCGTTCTCGGTGAAGAGCTGCTCGGCGACCTCGACCAGCGCCCGCTTCGTCGACGCGCTGTACGCCGCGCGCCGCGTCGACCCCGGGACTCCCGGAACGCCCGGGACCTTCGGGACCTTGGGGACGAGCTTGGACACGGACGCCTTCGGCACCGGCCCAGCATAGGCACCCGGGAGTGGCACCCGTCACTGCCCACCGTGCGCCGGATCACGCCCCGAAGGGGTTTGGCGTACCGACGGTCTGCGCCATACTCGAAGTACGTACCAGCGGTATGTCAGATGCCTCCGGGTATGGGACACGGCAGCCGGACCGACCCGCGCTCCGGCCCGGTCCCCGACGACCGCCCACGAGAAGAGGAGCTGACCATGACCTGGAAGGCCTTTCACAACCGCGGCGAGACCCTCCGTGCCGTGATCACCGCCGCCGAGGTGCGCCGCGACGGCATCCTGCCGATGGACGTCGAGGGTGTCGCCGAGACCTTCAGGGACGAGCTCGACCTGCTCGCGGCGCTGCAGCTGAAGTGGCACACCCGGCTCTCGGGCCAGATCGAGCGGATGCAGGTGCACCAACCGCTCGACCTCCGCGAGGCGGTGACCGTCGCGTGGAGCAACACCGCCCACGAGCTGGCCGGCGTCCGGCTGATCCTCGACCACTACCGGGACCACCCGGTCGACGAGGCGATGGCCGAGGCCATGCGCCGCGCCACGGCCAAGGAGCACCACCTGCTGGCCGTGATGGCCGGGCTCGCGGGGCTCGACAGCGACGCGGGCCGGCGCCTCGGCGCCGAGATCGAGGAGGAGGCGCGCCGGCTGCACCGCGGCGCCCCGCTGCTCACCCCCGAGACCCTCGAGGAGCCGGCGCCCCGGGCCGGCCTGCTGGAGCGGCTGCGCTCGGTGATCGCCGCCTGATGCACGAGCCGGCGCCCGCCGGCTCCCTGGACACGGCCCCGGGCCGCGACGCCGCCTCCCTCCCACAGGTGTCGCGCTCGGGGCTGTTGCATGATGGAGGCATGGCAGCCAGCGCGACCGGCCTCGGTGCGGGACAGCTGCTCCTGGCCAGCCCCGCCCTGCTCGACCCCAACTTCGCCGACACGGTCGTGCTGCTTCTGGACGTCAACGACGAGGGTGCGCTCGGCGTGGTGCTGAACCGGCCCACGGCCCTGCCCGTCGCCGAGGTGCTGGGGGAGTGGGGCGACGTGGTGGAGGAGCCGGAGGTGCTCTTCCAGGGCGGACCCGTCGCCACCGACGGCGCCCTCGCGGTGGCGCTCGCCGCGCCGGGCGGGGAGGGCGGAGCCGGCTTCCGGCCGGTGTGGGACCGGGTGGGCCTGCTGGACCTCGACACGCCCAGCGAGCTGGTCGTGGGCACCGTCGACCGGCTCCGGATCTTCGCCGGCTACGCCGGCTGGGGTGCCGGCCAGCTGGAGGCCGAGATCGCCGAGGGCAGCTGGTACGTCGCGCCGGCGCAGGTCGACGACGTCTTCGGCGCCGACACCAGCGACCTCTGGCGCCAGGTGATGAGGCGGCAGCCGGGCGACCTCGCCCTCCATGCCACCCGTCCCGCCGATCCGGAGCTGAACTGAGGCCGCGGGTCGGTCCGGCGACGCGGCCCGGCCGAGTCCTCTGTCCTAGACTGGGGCGGTGACCACGATCGGCTTCTCGACAGACACCGACACGCTCCACGAGCGTCGGACCGTCCCGACCGACGAGGGTGACCACGAGCGCTTCTCCCACTACGTGGAGAAGGAGAAGCTCACCGAGGCGATGGTGATGGGAACGCCCGTCGTCGCCCTCTGCGGCAAGGTCTGGGTGCCGAGCCGCGCCCCCGAGAAGTTCCCGGTGTGCCCGGAGTGCAAGGAGATCTGGGAGAGCCTCTCCGAGGACGGGGCCGGCGGCTCCTCGGGTTCCGACGAGTGACGGGCGGCCCCGAGCACGCGGCCGCCCCCCTCTCCTCGCTCGGTCCGGCGTGGCCGGAGCGAGCGGCCTGGGGCACGGCGCCGTCCCTGCGCGCCTGGCAGGCCGCGGCCCTGCAGGACTACCTCCAGCGCAGCCCCCGCGACTTCCTCGCCGTGGCGACGCCCGGCGCGGGCAAGACCACGTTCGCACTGTCGGTGGCCGCCGAGCTGCTGGGCCGCCGCGTCGTCGACCGGCTGATCATCGTCGCGCCCACCGAGCACCTGAAGATGCAGTGGGCCGAGGCGGCCGCCAAGGCCGGGCTGCCGATCGACCCGACGTACTCGGCGGGCAAGGGCAAGATCTCCAGCGACTACGTCGGGGTAGCGGTGACCTACGCCGGTGTCGGCGTCAACCCGCTGGCGCTGCGGATCCGCACCGAGCGGTTCCGCACCCTGGTCATCCTCGACGAGATCCACCACGCCGGCGACTCACTCTCCTGGGGCGAGGGTGTCCGCGAGGCCTTCGAGCCGGCGACCCGACGGCTCGCCCTGACCGGCACGCCGTTCCGCTCCGACGTCAACCCGATCCCGTTCGTCACCTACGAGCCCGGCCCGGACGGCATCCCGGCGTCCCGTGCCGACTACACCTACGGCTACGCCCAGGCGCTCGCCGACCACGTCGTCCGCCCCGTGCTCTTCCTCGCCTACTCCGGCCAGATGCAGTGGCGCACCCGCGCGGGCGACGAGGTCGCCGCGTCACTGGGGGAGCCGCTCACCAAGGACCTGACGGCGCAGGCGCTGCGCACCGCGCTGGACCCGGAGGGATCCTGGATGCCGTCGGTGCTGGCCGCCGCCGACAAGCGCCTGTCGGAGGTACGACGCCACGTGCCGGACGCCGGCGGGCTGGTGATCGCCTCCGACCAGGACTCCGCCCGGGCCTACGCCAAGCTGCTGCGCTCGATCGCGGGAGAGGCCCCCACCGTGGTGCTCTCCGACGAGAAGGCCTCGTCGAAGAAGATCGCCGACTTCGCCGGCAACGACAAGCGGTGGATGGTCGCGGTCCGGATGGTCTCCGAGGGCGTCGACGTGCCGCGGCTGGCGGTCGGCGTGTGGGCGACCACCACCTCCACCCCGCTGTTCTTCGCCCAGGCCGTCGGCCGCTTCGTGCGCGCTCGCAGCCGCGGCGAGATCGCCTCGGTGTTCCTGCCGTCGGTGCCCACCCTGCTCTCCTACGCCTCCGAGCTCGAGGTCGAGCGCGACCACGTGCTCGGCAAGCCCGAGCGGGCGCCGGAGGGGGACATCTTCGCGGCCGAGGAGGACCTGATGGCCCGCGCCCAGGCCGGCGAGTCCGCGTCGTCGGACCTCGAGGCGGTGCCGTTCGAGGCGCTCGGGTCCGAGGCGCGGTTCGACCACGCGCTGTACGACGGCGCGCAGTTCGGCCACGAGGGCGAGGTCCAGGTCGGCTCGGAGGAGGAGATGGACTTCCTCGGCATCCCCGGGCTCCTCGAGCCCGACCAGATGCGCGACCTGCTGCGGCAGCGTCAGGAGGACCGGCGCCGGGCGAGCAGGCCGGCGCGGGAGGAGCGTGCGGCCGACCGTGCCGACTCCGTCGCCGAGGTGACCACCCACGAGCACCTCGCCGTCCTCCGCCGCGAGCTCAACGGCCTGGTCGCCGCCTGGCACCACCGCACCGGCCAGGCCCACGGCATCACCCACGCCGCCCTGCGCAAGGAGTGCGGCGGGCCGGCGGCCGCGGTCGCGAACGCCGACCAGCTCCAGAAGCGGATCGACCGGATCCGGGAGTGGGCGGTGCGCAAGTCGTCGTGACGGCGCGCCCGATGTGACGTGCGCCGCATGCAAGGCGAGCCTAACTTAGGCTAGCCTTCGCTCCATGTCGACCGACTTCGCGCCGCCGCCCGCCGCCCTCGCCGGCAGCGGCCTGGTGCTGGGCTATCCCGGCACGACGGTGGTGCACGACGTCAGCGTGCAGCTGGTGCCCGGCGCGGTCACCGCGCTGATCGGCCCCAACGGCAGCGGCAAGTCGACGGTGCTGCGGTCGCTCGCGCGCCTGCACAAGGTCGACTCTGGCACCGTCACGGTCGGCGCCGACGACGCCGCCCCGCTGAGCGCCCGGGAGTTCGCCCGCCGGGTCACCCTCCTCTCGCAGTCGCGGCCGCACCCGTCGGGCCTCGAGGTCCGCGACGTGGTCGCCTTCGGACGCCATCCCCACCGTGGCCGGTTCGCCGGCCTCGGCGACGCCGATCGGGAGGCGATGGACCGGGCGATGAAGGTGACCGGGGTGGCCGAGATGGCCGACCGTCCGGTCGACCAGCTGTCGGGCGGCGAGCTCCAGCGGGTCTGGCTCGCGACCTGCCTGGCCCAGGACACCGGCGTCCTGCTCCTCGACGAGCCGACCAACCACCTCGACCTCCGCTATCAGGTGGAGACCCTCGACCTGGTCCGCGACCTGGCGGATCACCACGGGACGGCGCTCGGCGTCGTCCTCCACGACCTGAACCACGCCGCCGCCGTCGCGGACCAGGTCGTCCTGCTGCACCGGGGGCGCGTCCACGCCGTCGGCACACCTGCCGAGGTGCTGACCGGGGAGCACCTCTCCGCGGTCTACGGCCTGCCCATCCGCTGCCTGCGCGATCCCGAGACGGGCGTCGTGCGGGTGGAGGCCCGGGGCAAGCACCACCAACGGCGCCACTGAGCGCGCCGGCAACCACGAATGAAGGAACCGATGAGGACACGATCGATCGCTGCTGCCCTGACGGTGCCGCTGGGACTGCTCCTGGCAGCGTGCGGCACCACCGACACGGCCGACGACGACACCGCACCGAAGGCCAACGACTCCGCGGACTGCGCGGCCGACGAGACCGAGACCTCGACCGGCCCGGTCGAGCTCACCGACTCCTTCGGCCGCAGCGTGGAGCTCGACAAGCCGGCCGAGCGCGTCGCCGTGCTGGAGTGGCAGCAGGCCGAGGACGTGCTGAGCCTCTGCCTCTCGCCGGTGGCCGTCGCCGACGCCGAGGGATTCGCCACCTGGAACACCGCCGAGGAGCTGCCGGAGGGCGTCACCGACGTCGGCACCCGCAACGAGCCGAACCTCGAGACCCTCTTCGGCACCGACCCGGACCTGGTGATCGTCGAGGCCTACACCGCCGAGGACGACATCATCAAGCAGCTCGAGGAGTACGACGTCCCGGTGCTGGCCACCAAGGGGGCCGACACCGAGGACCCGGTGGCCAACATGATCAGCACCTTCGAGCTGATCGCCGAGGCGACCGGCCGCCAGGAGCGGGCCGAGGTGGTCGTCGACCAGTTCCAGGACACGCTGGAGGAGGGCAAGGCGGCGATCGCCGACGCCGGCGTCACCACCGAGTTCGTCTACTTCGACGGCTGGATCCAGGGCGGCAACGTCGCCATCCGCCCGTTCGGGCAGGGCTCCCTGATGGGTGAGCTCGGCGAGGAGCTCGGGCTGCAGAACGCCTGGAAGGGCGAGGTCGACCCGGCCTACGGCCTGGGACAGACCGACATCGAGGGCATGAGCGAGGTCGGCGACGCCACCTTCTTCTACACCGGCACCACCGACCCCGCGGGCGACGTGAACGCCGAGCTGGCGAAGAACAAGGTCTGGCAGAAGATCCCCGCCGTCGCCGAGGACCGGGCCCACGCCTTCCCCGCCGGCATCTGGACCTTCGGCGGCCCCCGCTCGGCCGAGCAGGTCGTCGAGGCCTACGTCGACCTCTTGACCGACTGAGCACGAGCGCCCGGCCGTGACGGTGGAGCAGCAGCGACCGCTCGAGGCGGAGCGCCCGTCCGCGCCCCTCCGGGTCGGCGTGGAGGGCGTGCTCAGCGCCTCGGGGGTGCTGCTGCTCCTCACCGGAGCGCTGGTCGTCGTCTCGGGGTGGCACCTCACCCAGGGAACCTCGGCCGTCGGAGCCGGCGACCTGCTGCGCTGGGCGCTCTCCGGGGGCTCCGACGGCTCGGGAGACGGCGCCGGCACCGGTGACGTGCTGATCGGCTCCCGGGTGCCCCGGCTGGCCGCCGGCGTCGCGGTCGGCTTCGCGCTGGGCGTCGCCGGAGCGCTGTTCCAGTCGCTCGCCCGCAACGCGCTCGCCTCGCCGGACACCCTGGCCGTCACCGGAGGCTCCTACCTGGCCGTCACGGCGGTCGCCGCCTTCGGCCTCGCCGTGCCGCTGTGGGCCTCGGGGGTCACCGCGTTCGCCGGCGGCCTGCTGGCCGCGACGCTGGTGCTCGGCCTGGCCGGCGGAGCCGGTACGGCGACCACCCGGCTGGTCCTCGCCGGGTCCGCCGTCGGCCTGGCTCTGCAGGCCGCCACCTCGGCGCTGCTCATCCTCTTCGACGAGGAGACGACCAGTCTCTTCGCCTGGGGGAGCGGCTCCCTCAGTCAGCTGGGCCTCACCGCGTTCCAGCAGGCCGCACCCGTCGTGGTCCTCGCGACCGCCGGCGCCCTGCTCCTGGGTCGCCGGCTCGACCTGCTGGGCCTCGGCGACGACAGCGCTGCGGTGCTGGGCGTGCCGGTCCGCTCCACCCGGGTCATCGGCACGCTGCTCGCGGTCCTGCTCACCGCGACCGCGGTGTCGCTGGCCGGGCCGATCGGCTTCGTCGGGCTGTTCGCGCCCGTCGTGGTCCGGATCGCCGGACGCGCAGTGCCGGCCATCAACCGGCACGCCGTGCTGGTCCCGGCCGCGGGCCTGATGGGAGCCCTCGTCGTCGTGCTCGCCGACGCGGTGGTCCGGGCGGCCCTCGGCGCCGACGAGGCCATCTCCGTCCCGACCGGCGTCACCACGACGCTGCTCGGCGCGGTCGCGATGGTGGTCCTGGCCCGACGCGGTCGCGACTCGGGGCCGGCGAAGCAGCCGCCGGCGGCGCGGGTGGGGGCGCGCAGCCAGCTCCGCTTCGTCCTCGTGCTGGTGACCACCGTCTCCGCGGTCGCCGGCGTGGCGGTGCTCGGCCTGCTCGGCGGGGACACCTGGCTGCGCACCGGGGACGTGCTGCTCTGGGTCGAGGGCTCCGCCGACCCGCTCGTCCGGTTCGCCCTCGACGAGCGGTTCCCGCGGGTCGCCGCAGCCCTGGTGGCCGGTGCCGCGCTCGCGCTGGCCGGCTCGATGGTGCAGGCCACCTGCCGCAACCCGCTGGCCGAGCCGGGGATCCTGGGCATCACGGGCGGTGCCGGCGTCGGTGCCGTCGTGGTGGTGACCGGGGTCGGGGTCACCGCCGCCGCCACGACCGGTGCCATCCTGGTCGGTGCGACGGTCGGTGCCCTGGTCGCGTTCGCGCTCGTCTACGGGCTGGCCTGGCGGCGGGGGCTGGACGCCGACCGCCTGCTGCTGATCGGCATCGGCACGTGGTACGGGTCGGTCGCGCTGACGACCTTCCTGCTGGTGCGCTCGAACCCGTGGGACACCCCCCGCATCTACACCTGGCTCTCCGGCACCACCTACGGCCGCAGCATCGACCAGGTGGTCCCCGTCGCGGTGGCCCTGGCGGTGGCCCTGCCGCTCGCGTGGGTGGTGCGGCGGGAGTTGGACCTGATGGCGCTCGACGAGGACACGCCACGGCTCGCCGGCGTCCCGCTGGAGCCGGTGCGGATGCTCGTGCTGGTCACCGCGGCGCTGCTCGCCGCGATGAGCGTCGCCGCGGTGGGGGTCGTCGGCTTCGTCGGCCTGGTCGCGCCCCACCTGACCCGTGCCCTCGTCGGCGGTCGCCACGCCCGCTCCATCCCGGTCGCGGTGCTCGTCGGCGCCCTGCTGCTCGGGCTCGCCGACCTCGTCGGCCGCACCGTCGTCGCTCCGGCGCAGGTGCCCGCCGGCCTCGTCGTCGCGCTGATCGGTGCGCCCTACTTCGTCTACCTCCTGGTGCGCTCCCGCGCCTGATGTCGGCCGGGTGCGAGACACTGCCGCCATGCCGACCTACGTCGCGTTCCTGCGCGCCATCAACCTCGGTGCCAAGCGCAAGTTCCCCAAGGAGGCGATCGTCGCCGCCACCGAGGCGGCCGGCGGCACCGGTGTCGCCACCCACATCAACACCGGCAACGTGCTGCTCACCACCCGCCTGCGGTCCCGGGAGCGGGTGGAGCAGACCCTCGAGGCGGCCTACCGCGACCACGCCGGCTTCGAGGTCCCGACCATCGCCTTCCCCGTCGCGGAGCTGCGCGCGGTCGCGGACGACGCCGCCGAGCTCGGCGCCGCGCGTCCCCGGCTCGAGCGGCACTACCTCTACCTGCTCAAGGAGGATCCCGACCCGGCGCGGGTGGCCGAGGTCGAGTCGCTCAGCGACGCGGTCAACGAGGTCGTCGTACGCCGCCGGGTCGCGCACGTGATGCTGGGTCCGGGCTACCAGGAGGGCGGCGTGGACCCCTACCGCGTCGAGCGGTCCCTCGGCGTGGTCGCGACCAACCGCAACGTCAACGTGGTCACCACCCTGGCGCGGAAGTGGTGCTCCTGACCGCCTGTGCCAGCATGGGGGTGTGATGACCGCGAGCCCCGTCATGGTCAGCGCCGTCGAGGTGGAGCCGGAGATCGAGCAGGACCTCACCCCCGACGAGGTCACGCTCGCCGACACTCCCTGGGTGACCGTCGTGTGGAACGACCCGGTGAACCTGATGTCCTACGTCACCTACGTGTTCCAGAAGCACTTCGGCTACTCGAAGAAGAAGGCGGAGAAGCTGATGATGGAGGTGCACGAGGACGGCAGGTCGGTCGTGAGCAGCGGCACCCGCGAGGAGATGGAGCGCGACGTCCAGGCGATGCACGAGTACGGCCTGTGGGCCACCCTGTCGAAGGCGGAGTGAGGCCTGGCATGTCTGGTTTCGTCCGGCACCGCCGCAGCAGGCGGATCCACGCGACGTTCGCGGTGTTCGAGGCCGACCTGCTCCGCTCGCTCGCCGCCCAGCTGGTCGAGCTGCTGCACAACGAGTCGGCGATGGCCCCCTCCGCGCTCGACCCGCTGGAGGCGATGCTCGACTTCTCCGGCCCGACCACCGAGCCCGACGACCCGGTGCTGCGCCGCCTGTTCCCGTCCGCCTATCGCGGCGACGACGAGGCGGCGGCGGAGTTCCGGCGGTTCACCGAGGGCTCCCTGCGGGACGGCAAGGCGAGCGCCGCGGCGACCGTGATCGACACCCTCGAGGAGGCGGGCCTCCCGCCCGAGCCGGGCGAGGAGGACATCACCATCGACGTGGAGCTGGACGAGCCGACGGCCCAGGTGTGGCTGCGGTCGTTCACCGACATGCGGCTGGCGCTCGGCACCCGCCTCGGCGTGGAGGAGGGCGACGAGGACCGCTGGTACTCCCTGCCCGACGACGACCCGCGCGCCCAGGCCCACCACGTGTACGAGTGGCTCGGCTTCCTGCAGGAGACCCTGGTCCGCGCCCTGGACTGAGCCGGGTCCGAACGGGTATCGCGCAGTGTCCGGGGGTCGGGCAGGAGCGGCGGCTCCTGGGCCGCCGATTAGGCTCGCCTCACCGGGACGAGTCCACCGACCCCGATCACCACCAGGGAGTGCACCGTGACCGCCATCGACGACCGCCCCGCCGCGACGCCCGCGCCGAAGGTCACCATGAGTGGCGACACCCAGTCGTGGCCCGAGCGCCTCGCGCTGGCGTCGTTCATCGCGGTCCCGTTCCTCGCCTTCCTGGCCGCCATTCCGGTCGCCTGGGGCGGCTGGCTGGGCTGGAGCGACGTGGTGATCACCGTGGTGATGTACGGCCTCACGCTCCACGGCGTGACGGTCGGCTACCACCGGCTGTTCACGCACAAGTCGTTCAAGCCCAACCGCGCGGTGAAGATCACGCTCGCGATCCTCGGCTCGATGGCGATCGAGGGGCCGGTCATCCGCTGGGTGGCCGACCACCGCAAGCACCACAAGTTCTCCGACCGCGACGGCGACCCGCACTCGCCCTGGCGCTACGGCAACAGCCTGCGCGGGCTCACCAAGGGCTTCGTGTGGGCGCACGTGGGCTGGCTGTTCGACCCCGAGCAGACGCCGATCGAGAAGTACGCGCCGGACCTCGCCAAGGACCGGGACCTGGTGCGGATCTCGCGGACGTTCTGGGTCTGGGTGCTGACCTCGCTCCTGCTTCCCCCGCTGCTCGGGTTCCTGCTCACCTGGTCGTGGCAGGGCGCGCTCACCGCGTTCTTCTGGGGCACGGTCGTGCGGATCGGTCTGATCCACCACGTGACCTGGTCGATCAACTCCATCTGTCACACCCTCGGCGAGCGGCCCTTCGCGTCGCGCGACTTCTCGGGCAACGTGTGGTGGCTGGCCATCCCGTCGGGTGGCGAGTCCTGGCACAACCTGCACCACGCCGACCCGACCTCGGCCCGGCACGGGGTCAAGAGGTGGCAGCTCGACACCTCCGCCCGGGTGATCTGGATCATGGAGAAGCTCGGCTGGGTGCGCGACGTGCGCTGGCCGACGCCGGAGCGGATCGCCGCGAAGTCCGCCCGCCCCGCCGGCTGAGGCCTGTCCGGGCCTCGGCCCGATTCCGGCCGCTGCCGGCCCAGCCCATACCCTTGACAGCGTGTTGCGCATCGACCAGGCGACGTACGACGCCATCGTGGAGCACGCCAAGCGGGACCACCCGGTGGAGGCGTGCGGGATGGTCGTCGGCCCCGCGGGGACCGGCCGACCGGAGCGCCACGTCGAGATGGTGAACGCGGCCGGCAGTCCCACCTTCTACGAGTACGACTCGACCGACCTGCTGCACCTCTACAAGGAGCTCGACGAGCGCGACGAGGAGCCGGTGGTGATCTACCACTCCCATTCCGCGACCGAGGCCTATCCGAGCGTCACCGACATCGACCTGGCCAGCGAGCCGGGGGCCCACTACGTGCTGGTCAGCACCCGCGAGCACGGGAATAACCAGGGCCCCGTGGAGTTCAGGTCCTACAGAATCATCGACGGGGTCGTCACCGAGGAAGACGTCCAGGTCGTCCCCACCCTGGCTACAGAGGAGACTGGCTGACATGGCCATCGAGGTCCGGATCCCGACCATCCTGCGCACCTACACGGGCGGCGAGAAGGCGGTCACCGCCGACGGCGCGAACCTGAGCGCGCTGATCGACTCCCTCGAGGGCGACCACCCGGGGATCAAGGACCGCCTGGTCGACAACGGCGACCTGCGGCGCTTCGTCAACATCTACATCAACGACGAGGACGTCCGCTTCATCGGCAGCCTGGACGCCGAGCTCTCCGACGGCGACCAGGTCGTCATCCTGCCGGCGGTGGCCGGCGGAGCGGGCGGTCGGGCGCTGCCGGCGGCCCGCTGACCGTGACCCGCTACGACAGCCTCCTCGCCTCCGTCGGTGGCACGCCGCTGGTGGGACTGCCGCGGCTGTCGGCGCCGTTCAACAGCGGCGGCGGACCGCAGGTGCGGATCTGGGCCAAGCTCGAGGACCGCAACCCGACCGGCTCGATCAAGGACCGGCCGGCGCTGAAGATGGTCGAGGAGGCCGAGAAGTCCGGCCTGCTCCAGCCCGGGTGCACGATCCTGGAGCCGACGTCGGGCAACACCGGCATCTCGATCGCGATGGCCGCCAAGCTCAAGGGCTACCGCTGTGTCTTCGTGATGCCGGAGAACACCTCGGAGGAGCGCCGCCAGCTGCTGCGGATGTGGGGCGCCGAGATCGTGTCCAGCCCCGCCGCGGGCGGGTCCAACGAGGCGGTCCGGGTCGCGAAGCAGATGGCCGAGGAGCACCCCGACTGGGTGATGCTCTACCAGTACGGCAACGACGCCAACGCGCTCGCGCACGAGGAGGGCACCGGCCCCGAGATCCTGGCCGACCTGCCGTCCATCACCCACTTCGTCGCCGGGCTCGGCACGACGGGCACGCTGATGGGCGTCGGCCGGTTCTTCCGCCGGGCCAAGCCGGACGTCCGGATCGTCGCCGCCGAGCCGCGCTACGGCGAGCTGGTCTACGGGCTGCGCAACCTCGACGAGGGCTTCGTGCCCGAGCTGTACGACGCCGGCCTGATCGACGGCCGGTTCTCGGTCGGCCCGCGCGACGCCGTACGACGCGTGCGCGAGCTGCTCGAGCTGGAGGGCATCTTCGCCGGCATCTCCACCGGCGCCATCCTGCACGCGGCGCTGGGCCAGGCGGCGAAGGCCGCGAAGGCGGGGGAGGCGGCCGACATCGCGTTCGTCGTCGCCGACGGCGGCTGGAAGTACCTGTCCACCGGTGCCTACGAGGGCACCGTCGACGAGGCCGAGGACCGGCTCGAGGGCCAGCTGTGGGCCTGACCCGCCGCTAGCACCAGGCTCGTCGCAGGCCGGTCACCGGCCTACCGCCAGGCCAGGTCCTGCTCCGGGTTCCAACGGCTTCCGGGCACCGGCCCGAGCCCGAGGACGTCCAGGCTCAGGTTGGCCAGCTCGCTGTTGCGGATCGGCTGCACCGGAGCGCTGAGGGTTGGCTGCTCCGTGGCACGCGGCCACGCGCGCCCCGGGTTGAGCCGGTAGAGGGGCTCGTTCGCGACGCCGGCACCCCAGACGGCGAACGGCACGCGGAAGTTCTCCGGGCGCGAGGGGTCCCCGTGCTCCTTGCTGCCGGGCACGCCGCCGTGGTCGCCGGTGAGGACGAGCACCGTGGAGGACCGGAGGTCGGCGTCGCGGCGGATCGTCCGCATCACCGAGCCGACCAGCTGGTCGACCCGCTCCACCGCCGAGAGGTAGCGCCGGCTCATCCAGCCGTGCTCGTGGCCGATGTGGTCCAGCAGCCCGAGGTGGAGGAAGGAGAGGGCCCGCCGGTTGGCGGCGAGGTCGGCGCGCAGCGCGCGGGTGACCGCGGTGTCGTCGTGCACCCGGATGACGTTCTTGTGGACCGAGCCGGGCCAGGAGCGCTCGAACAGCCAGAACTTCCGCTTGGTGGCGAAGACGGCGGTCCGTCCACCCCCGGCGTGCACGCGCTTGAACACCGAGGAGACGCGCTCCCCGGCGGCCTCGTCGACGGTCCTCTTCGTGGCGTCGTCGTTCCAGGTGACGCCGTGCCCGTCGTTGGCGCGGCGGATCGCCCGGCCGGTCACCATCGAGGTGTGGTTGGGGAGGGTGACCGTCATCTCCACCTGGGAGCGCGCGTTGGTCGTGCCCGCGCCCTGGTCGTAGATCAGCTTGTGGAGGTACGGCGTGCGGTCCCGGCCGAGCCGGCTCAGCGCCGACGGGTTGAGCCCGTCGACGGAGACGGCCACGACGTGGCGTCCGTTGACCGCCGTCTCCGCCGCCGTCGACGCCCCGTGGGAGGCCGGCGTCGCCGCGCCTCCGAGGAGTGGCAGGAGCAGGGACAGGGCGAGGGCGAGCGCAACAGCGAGCGGCCGCCCCCCGCGGCACGTCGAGATCACCCGAGAAGGGTAGGCGAGGCGGACGTGATCTCGGTCCTGAATGCCCGACCTGGCTCACCCCACGCCGTAGGCTGGCGGCGTGCGGCCCACCCACGTCGACGTCGAGGCACCGATCGGGATCTTCGATTCCGGGTTCGGGGGCCTCACTGTGGCCCGCTCGGTCATCGACCAGCTCCCGCACGAGTCGATCACCTACGTCGGCGACACCGCGCGACAGCCCTACGGCCCGAAGCCGATCGGCGAGGTCCGCGAGTACGCCCTCGAGTGCCTCGACCACCTCGTCGACCAGGGGGTGAAGGCGCTAGTCATCGCCTGCAACTCCGCCAGCGGAGCGATGCTGCGCGACGCCCGCGAGCGCTACGACGTGCCGGTCGTCGAGGTGATCCTGCCGGCGGCGCGCCGCGCGGTCGCGGCCACCCGCAACGGCCGGATCGGGGTGATCTGCACGCGCTCCACCGCGGAGTCGATGGCCTACGACGACGCGTTCGCCGCGGCCCCCCACATCAGCCTCACCACTCGGGCCTGCCCGCGGTTCGTCGACTTCGTGGAGGCGGGCGTGACCGGGGGCGACGAGCTGATCGCCGCCGCCCACGACTACCTCGACCCGCTGACCGAGCTCGGGATCGACACCCTGATCCTCGGCTGCACCCACTACCCGCTGCTCACCGGCGTCATCTCCTACGTGATGGGGGACGACGTGACCCTGGTGAGCAGCGCGGAGGAGTGCGCGAAGGACGTCTACCGGATGCTCGCCGACACCGGCCTGATGCGCTCGGGCGGCGACCCGGAGTACTCCTTCGCCACGACGGGTGCCCCGGCGGAGTTCGAGACGATCGGGCGTCGCTTCCTCGGGCCCGAGCTGGTCGCGGCCGCACAGTTCGCCGGAGGCCTCGCGTGACGGCCGCTGGACCGCCCGTGCCGGAGCGCACGATGCGGCTGACGGTCGTGGGCTGCTCCGGCTCCTACCCCGGGCCCGACTCGCCGGCCAGCTGCTACCTGGTCCAGGCGGCCGACGGGCTGCGCACCTGGAGCATCGTGCTCGACATGGGCAACGGCGCCCTCGGCGTGCTGCAGCGCTACGTCGACCCGCTCACCGTGGACGCGGTGTTCCTCAGCCACCTGCACGCCGACCACTGTGTCGACATGACCAGCTACTACGTGCTGCGCAAGTACCACCCCAGCGGCAACCAGCCCAGGATCCCGGTCTGGGGCCCCAAGGGGACGGCCAAGCGGCTCGCGAAGGCCTACGACCTGCCCCGCACCCCCGGGATGCGCGAGGAGTTCGACTTCCACCGCTACCGCGAGCCGGTCCGGGTGGGACCGTTCGGCGTCGAGCCGTTCGCGGTCGACCACCCCGTGCCGGCGTACGGCCTGCGGATCACCGCCTTCGGCCGGACGCTCGCCTACAGCGGCGACACCGGCCCGACGCCCGCCCTGCTCGAGCTCGCGGCGGACGCCGACCTGTTCCTCTGCGAGGCGTCCTTCCGCGCCGGCGACGACAACCCCCCGAGCCTGCACCTCACCGGCCAGGAGGCCGGCGAGGTCGCGACGCAGGCCCGCGCGAAGCGACTCGTGGTCACCCACGTGCCGCCGTGGCACGACGCGCAGGGAATCCTCAACGAGGCGACCAAGGCGTACGACGGCCCCACCGACCTGGCGTCGATGGGCGCGATCTACGACGTCTGACCGCCACCCGGCGCCCGGTCGAGCTGGCCGGCGTCGTGCACGCAGATCGCGATCTGCACCCGGTTGGTGACGCCGAGCTTCTCGAAGAGGCGCGACACGTGGCCCTTCACGGTCGGCACCGACAGGTGCAGCGCCGACGCGATCTCGGCGTTGGACAGCCCCCGCCCGACCGCGCGGGCCACGTCGAGCTCCCGGTCGGTGAGCCGAGCGAGGAGGCGCTGCGCCCGGCCGGCGCGGTCGTCCTCGGTGCCCAACCGGATCCGGTCGATCAGCGTGCGGGTCACCGACGGCGACAGCATCGGGTCGCCGTCGGCCACCTTGCGCAGGGCGGCCACGATGTCGGCCGGTGGAGTGTCCTTGAGCAGGAACCCGTCGGCCCCGGCCGCGAGGGCGCCGACCACGTGGTCGTCGGCGTCGAAGGTGGTCAGCACGATCACGTGCGGCGGGTCCGCCGTGGCGTGCAGCTCTCGGGTGGCGGCGAGGCCGTCCAGGCGGGGCATCCGGATGTCCATCAGCACCACGTCGGGGCGCAGCTCGCGCACCAGGGCGACGCCGGCCCTGCCGTCGCCGGCCTCCCCGACGACGGCGATGTCGGGCTGACCGCCCAGCATGAGCGTGAGCGCCGAGCGCACCAACGGGTCGTCGTCGACCACGACCACCCGGATCGGACCGGTCACCGGGTCGCCTCCTCCTTGTCGGCGGCGTCGGCGGCGTCCGCGGCGTCGGCGGCCCAGGGCAGCCAGGCGTGGAGCAGGAAAACCGGGGCGGCGGTACCGCGCCCCTCCACACCGTGCACCAGCCAGCCGCCACGCAGCTCGGCCCGCTCGGCCAGGCCGACCAGCCCCAGTCCGGCGCCCGGCGTCCGGGTCGGCCCGAAACCGACGGCGTTGCGCAGCTCCACGTCCACACCCTCCTCGACGCTGCCGCTCACCCGGATCCGGAGCGTCGAGCGCGGGGCGTGCTTGGCGGCGTTGGTGATCCCCTCCTGCACGATGCGGTAGATGGTGCGGCCGACCACGTCGGGCAGCGGCGCGTCGGGGGCCAGCCCGTCGTCGTACTCGATGATCCCGCCCGCCGCCCGGGCGTCGGCCACCAGCGCCGGGACGTCGCAGTACGTCGGCTGGGGGCCGGTCGCGGCGGCGCCGGCCTCGGTGTCGCGCAACACCCCGAGCACCTCGCGCAGGTCGGTCAGCGCCTCGTGGGCCTTCTCGCGGATGACGCCCGCGCTGCTGCGCATCTCCTCGGCCGTCAGGTCCGCGCGGTAGGTCAGCGCGCCGGCGTGCAGCGAGATCTGCGAGATCCGGTGGGCCAGCACGTCGTGCATCTCGCGAGCGATCCGGGCGCGCTCGGTGGAGCGGGCCTGCGCCGCCCGGAGGTCGCGCTCCGCCTCGGCCGTCTCGGCGCGCTGGCGCAGCGTCCAGATCAGCTCGCGACGGGAGCCGATGAACATCCCCCAGCCCAACGAGGCAGCGATGGCCACGATCGTGACGCTGGCGGTGACCCACCAGGGCTCCGCGTCGGAGACCGGCTGGACGGCGTAGTAGGCGGCGTTCATGACGAGGCTCAGCAGCGCTACGACCAGCAGCTCGCCCCAGCGACGGCGGGTGGCGACCGACACCACGGCCAGGGTGATCGCCCCACCGGCCAACGAGCTGATCGGCGTCAGCAGCACCGCGACGACCGCCACGGTCATCGGCCACCGCCGGCGCCACCAGACCAGCACCAGGGCGAGCACCCCCACGACCAGGTCGAGCCAGAACAGGATCGGGCGATCCTCGACCTGCCGCTCGACGACGGGCAGCCAGGCGACCAGACCGATCAGCAGGGCGAGCGCATAGCGCCACAGGTGGCTGTACCACCGCAGCGGCGGCTGGTAGTCGCGCGGTGCCGGGCCGTCCATGACCCCGAGGCTAGGCGGCCGCGGACCCTCCCGTCAGCGGCGTACGGCTCCGGACGACCCCTACTTTGGTCGGGACCCGGTCGCGACGCGGGTCCCATGCGTCGCCGCAACGCCGTCGGGCAGGCTAGGCCCATGATCACCGTCGATCGCCTCACCAAGACCTACGGCGGCTTCACCGCCGTGGACGACATCAGCTTCGCGTGCCGGCCGGGGCGGGTCACCGGGTTCCTGGGCCCCAACGGCGCGGGCAAGACGACCACGATGCGGGTGATGGTGGGCCTCACGCCCGCAACCCGTGGCTCGGCCACCATCGGGGGCCTCCACTACCACGACATCCCCAACCCGGGTCGCCACGTCGGCACCCTCCTCGACGCCTCCGCCCAGCACGCCGGCCGCACCGGTCGGGAGATCCTGACCCTCGGCGCCCAGACGATGGGCCTGCCGCGGTCCCGCGTCGACGAGATGCTCGAGCTGGTCGGCCTCACCGACACCGAGGCCAAGCGGCGTCTGCGCAACTACTCCCTCGGCATGCGTCAGCGGCTCGGCATCGCGCACGCGCTGCTCGGGGACCCGCAGGTGCTGATCCTCGACGAGCCGGCGAACGGCCTGGACCCGGCCGGGATCCGGTGGATGCGCGGCCTGCTCAAGGGGTACGCCGACCGCGGCGGCACCGTGCTGCTGTCCAGTCACCTGCTGCACGAGGTGGAGCAGATCGCCGACGAGATGATCCTCATCGGGCACGGCCGGATCGTCGCCCAGGGCGACCGCAAGTCGCTGCTGGCGTCGGCGAAGGGCGCTGCCACGGCCCTGGTCACCGCGACCGACAACGAGGCGCTCAGCGCCGCCCTGGCGCGAGCCGGCCACGCCGTCGAGCCGATGGGCGAGGGGCTCCGCGTGCAGGCCACCACCGAGGAGGTCGGCCGGGCGGCACTCGCCGGTGGTGTCGTGCTCACCGACCTGCGCTCCGGCGGGGCCGGCCTGGAGGACCTGTTCCTCGAGCTCACGTCCGGCACCCAGCGCGACGCCGTGCCCGGCGGCGTCCAGCACGCGCACATGCCGCCGATGCCGGCGATGCCGCCCGTCGACTCACCCAGCACTCCGACCGGAGGTTCCCACCGATGACCACCGCACCCACGGCCCCGCCCCCCACCCTCGACGTCTCGGGCACCCCGCCGACCCCGTTCCACCGGCTGGTGCGGGTCGAGTGGCGCAAGATGCTCGACACCCGCGGAGGGTTCTGGCTCCTGGCGAGCACGGCCATCCTCATCGCCCTGACGATGGCGGTGCTGATCCTCATCGTCGCGCTCAACGACAGCGTGATCGAGTTCGACGCCGGCATCCTGGCGCAGATCTTCACCTATCCCATCTCGCTGCTGGTCCCGGTGTTCGGCGTGCTGATCGTCACCAGCGAGTGGAGTCAGCGAACGGCCATGGTGACGTTCGCGCTGGAGCCGAAGCGCGTCAAGGTGGTGGCGGCCAAGCTGGTGGCGGTGGCGCTGCTCGCCGTGGCGACCCTGGCCCTCGCCGTCGTGATCGGGTCGTTCACCAACCTCCTGGTCGCCGCCATCGACGGCTACGACCCGGTCTGGGACCTCGCGGCCGGCCGGTTCTTCTGGATCCTGATGGTCCAGCTGGCGTTCTTCGCGATGGGCTTCGCGCTGGGCACGCTGCTGCTGAACACCCCGGGTGCGATCGCCGTCTACTACGTCGTGGCGCTGATGCTCCCGTTGATCCTGTGGCCCATCCTCTTCGCCGTGTTCGACTGGGCGCGCGACATCCTGCCCTGGGTCGAGATCAACACCGCCTCCGCGCCTCTCACGGCCGGCACGAACTACCTGGGCGAGGAGGTCGAGGTGGGGGCCAAGGAGTACCTCCAGTTCTTCACGAGCTCCTTGCTCTGGGTCGGGCTCCCGCTCGCGCTCGGCATCGCCCGCCTCCTGCGGGCCGAGGTGAAGTAGCCGCTCGCTAGGTTGGGTGCATGAGCACCCGCGAGGACGGCCGCGCCGACGACGAGCTGCGGCCGGTGACGATCACCCGGAACTGGCTCGACCACCCGGCGGGCTCGGTGCTGATCGAGTTCGGCCGGACCCGGGTGCTCTGCGCCGCGTCCGCCTCCGAGGGCGTGCCCCGGTGGCGCAAGGGCTCCGGCCTGGGCTGGGTGACGGCGGAGTACGCCATGCTCCCGGCGGCCACCAACACCCGGTCGGACCGGGAGTCGGTGAAGGGTCGCATCGGGGGCCGCACCCACGAGATCTCCCGGTTGATCGGCCGGTCGCTGCGGGCGGTCATCGACGACAAGGCGCTCGGCGAGAACACCATCCAGATCGACTGCGACGTCCTCCAGGCCGACGGCGGCACGCGGACCGCCGCGATCACCGGTGCCTACGTCGCCCTCGCCGACGCCTGCGCCACGCTGGGCGTCCCGGCCGCGCTGACCGGCTCGGTGGCCGCCATCAGCGTCGGCATCATCGACGGAGTGCCGCGGCTGGACCTCCCGTACGTCGAGGACGTGCGCGCCGAGACCGACATGAACGTGGTGATGACCGGCGCCGGCAGCTTCGTC
This sequence comes from Nocardioides proteolyticus, assembly GCF_051280635.3. NCBI lineage: Bacteria > Bacillati > Actinomycetota > Actinomycetes > Propionibacteriales > Nocardioidaceae > Nocardioides > Nocardioides proteolyticus. Next base: position 27,482 of record NZ_JBNBPO030000003.1, read on the forward strand.
GAGGTGCAGGGCACCGCCGAGGGCGCGGCGTTCGACCGCGCCGAGCTCGACGCGCTCCTGGACCTGGCCGAGAAGGGCTGCGCCGACCTGACCAGGATGCAGCGCGACGCGCTGGCGGGGTGACGGTGTCGGCACCCACCCTGCTCGTCGCGTCCCGCAACGCCAAGAAGCTCGAGGAGATGCGGCGGATCCTCGCCGGGCACCTCGCGTCCGTGCGGGTCGTCGGGCTCGACGACGTGGAGGCCTTCGCCGAGCCGGTGGAGGACCAGCCGACGTTCGAGGGCAACGCCCTGCTCAAGGCACGCGCAGGCGTGGCGGCGACCGGTCTGCCGACCCTCGCCGACGACTCCGGTCTCTGCGTCGACGCCCTGAACGGCATGCCCGGCGTGCTGTCCGCGCGTTGGAGCGGGCCGCCCCGCAGCGACGACCGCAACAACGAGCTGCTGCTCGCCCAGCTCGGCGACGTGCCCGACGCTCGCCGGTCCGCGCACTTCACCTGTGCCGTCGCCCTCGTCCACCCGGACGGCCGCGAGATCGCCGTCGAGGGGCGGATGGAGGGACGCGTCGTCCGCGCGCCGCGGGGGAGCGGCGGGTTCGGCTACGACGTGGTGTTCGAGGCCGACGACTTCCCGGGCCGGACGACGGCGGAGCTGAGTCGTGCGGAGAAGGACGCCATCTCCCACCGCGGCAGGGCGTTGCGGGAGATCGCCCCGCTCGTCGCGCAGCTGCTCAGCTGAGCCGGTCTCGGCGCACGACTCTCACAACAGCTCGGTCGGCTCCAGGTCGCCGGGGTGTGCCGGCGCCGCGCAGTCCCGGTCCTCCACCGCGCAGTGCCAGGTCCACAGGGCCTGTCCCGCCAGCACCAGGGCCAGCGCCGCCAGCGCCAGCCCGAACGTCGAGGTGGCGACGAACGGCGTGAGCAGGGAGGTCGTCAATGCGTTGAACATCAGCGCGATGAACGACGCGAACGACACGACCGCACCCCGACGGTCCGGGAAGAGGTCGAGCATCAGCAGCTGCGTGGTCGGATAGGTCATGCCGTTGCCCAGCGCCAGCAGGCTCGGGCCGACGATCGCCCACGGCATGGTGGCCTCGAGAGGTGAGGACGCCAGGCCCACCCCGAGCAGCCCGCCGCCCGTGGCGATCCCGCAGCCGAGGGTGACCAGCCGCCGGGCGGTGATCCGGCCGGCGGCCCGGCCGCACAGCCACGAGCCCAGCATCATGGAGCCGATCATCGGCACGAAGAACTTCCAGAAGTCCAGCTCGCCCATGCCGAGCAGGTCGACCACGAAGATGGCCGCCCCGCCGATGTAGAGGAACTGGGCGCCGAAGAGCAGGGCGGTCGCCCAGGCCAGCCGCTGGAACGCCGCCCGCCGCCCGACGTCACCGATGCCACGGCCGACCTCACGCACGCGCAGCGGCACCCGGGCGGCCGGTGGGTGCGTCTCCGGCAGCACCACGAGCACGGTGAGGATGAGGGCGACGCCGAGCGCGCCCTGGAACACGAACACCAGCGGCCACGGCCCGGCCTGGAGGAGCAGCCCGCCGATCACCGGGCCGATCGCCGGCGCGATGCCGAAGATGACCGCCACCCGGCTCATCAGCCGCTGGGCGGTCGGCCCCTCGAAGAGGTCGCGCACGACGGTGCGGCTCACGATCGTCGCGCCGCCCGCGCTGAGGCCCTGGATCGCACGGAAGACCAGCAGCACCCCGAGGCTCGGGGCCAGGGCGCACCCGACCGACGCGGCGACGTACACCACGATCGAGCCGACGATCACCGGGCGGCGCCCCACCGCGTCGGAGAGCGGACCGTGGAACATGCTCATCGCGGCGAACGCGGCGAGGTAGACGGTGACCACGAGCTGCAGCGCACGCGCGTCGACCCCGAAGTCGCGCCCCATCGCGGGGAACGCGGGGAACGGGGTGTCGATGCTGAACGGCCCGAGCATCGACAGCGAGGCGAGGACGACGGGGATCGCGACCGTCAGCCGCAGGGACCTCCGCTCGTCGTGCACCGCGCAAGCCTAGGGGTGCCGGAGGCGGGACTCGAACCCGCACGCCCTGGGGCACAGGTACCTAAAACCTGCGTGTCTGCCAGTTCCACCACTCCGGCGTGGCCGGCGGCACGGGGGCCGCCGGCGGCTGGGTCAATCTGGGTCAATCCTGGGTCGCCCTGGGTCACTCGGCCCACTGCCAGGTCGACAGGATGTCGTCGAACCTGGTCAGCACCTCCTCGTCGCCCTCCTTGAGGGAGGCGGTGATCGAGTAGCCCTTGTCCCCGCTGATCACCAGGTGGGCGCGCTGCTTGACGGCGACGCCCGAGTCGTTGGTGCGGCTGATCTCCACGCCGAGGGCGGTCTGGCCGTCGATCGCCCGGTTGGGGATGTCGGTGACCTGGGCGCTGGGGTCCGACGACACCAGCGCCTTCTTCCAGTCCTCCTTGAGGTCGTTGGGGTCGGTCGAGCCGTACGCCGACTGGGTCTCCACGATGATGTTGCCGCGCGCGGTGTTGAACGAGTCGCCCCACAGGATCACCCGGTCGAGGGTCGCCAGGCCCGGGTTGTTGCTCTTGAACTCCTCGGTGCCGTCCGACCAGCCCTCGGGGACCTGCACGGTGTAGCCGGTGCCCTCGATCGTCGGACCGCCCAGGTCGGTCGGCTCGGTGGTCTCCGACGTCGGGTCGTCGGCCTTGGGGTCGTCGTCCCCGCCGGTGAGGGCGATGATGCCGACGATTCCCGCGATGATCAGGACCAACCCCGCGACCGCCACCCCGACGACCAGTCCGGTCCTGCTCTTCCGCGGTGGCTGCGGCGACCACCCGCCACCGGAGTACGGCGCCTGCGGGCTGCCGTAGCCGGCGCCGCCGGACTGGTGATGCACCCCGGCCGCCGGCGAGTGGACCGGGTGCTGCGGCGACTGGACCGGCGACTGGGCCGGCGACTGGGCCGGCGAGTGGACCGGGTGCTGCGGCGACTGGATCGGCGGCTGGCCCGGCGACTGGCCCGGTGACTGGATCGGCGCCGTCCCCCCGGGACCGTGGTGCGGCGGTGCCGCGGTGGCGGCCTCCGGGTCCAGGCCGGTCACCAGCTGCTCGGGCACCTTGCCCAGGGCGAAGCCGAGCACCGCCACCGCCCACTGGCACCCCCGCACGTCGGCCGAGCCTCGGTCGCGGGCCAGTCGCTGGCCCGCGGACTCCACGGCGTCGGCGGGCGCGGCGCCGCTGCTCAGCATGGTCAGCATGCCGTCGAGCGCTCCGAGGCGGACCGCGTCGGTCAGCAGGTTGATCGTGCCGCTCGACGCCTGGCCCTCGTCGAGGTAGTCGTCGAGCGACCCGCGGAACGCGCCGGCGTCGCGGAACAGCTCGTGCCCGTGGTCGCGCGCGAGGTCGGCGAGGGCCTGGTGCAGCTTCATCGGTGTCCTTCTGTGTTGACCGGGTCGGGGGTCTGGTGCCGGAACGGACCTGTCTGGTTCTACCTGGGTCTTCTTGGATCTTCTTGGACCGAACGGACCTAGGCGGCTGGCCCGGAGAGCCCGAGGTCCTTGCGCAGCTTGGCGACGTGGCCCGTCGCCTTCACGTTGTACTGCGCGACCTCCACCCGTCCGTCGGTGTCGACGACGAAGGTCGACCGGATCACGCCCTGGACGATCTTGCCGTACAGCTTCTTCTCGCCGTAGGCACCGTAGGCCTCGTGGACGGCCAGCTCGGGGTCGGAGAGCAGGGTGATCGTCAGCCCGTCGCGCTCGCGGAACTTCGCGAGCCGGGAGGTGGCGTCCTTGGAGATCCCCACCACGGTGTAGCCGGCGGCCTGCAGAGAGTCCAGGGAGTCGGTGAAGTCGCAGGCCTGCTTCGTGCACCCGGGCGTCATGGCGGAGGGGTAGAAGTAGACGATGACCTTCCGGCCCTCCTTCAGCAAGGAGTACAGGCCCACCTCGTCACCGGTGTCGGAGGGGAGGCTGAAGTCGGGGGCGGGGTCGCCGGGGGAGAGGCGGACCGGGTCGCTCATGGTGCGGACTCCTGACACGGGTGTGTTGTTGCAAGTTCCATGCAATAAGGTGGGGAATGCTCGTGACCATCTAACTACCCCGCGAGCAGCCCCTCGAACACCGGACACAGGAGTGCCGCCCCGATGCACGTCCCCGACGGATTCTTCGACGCACCGACGTCGGTCGCGACCGGAGTCGTCGCCGCCGCCGCCGTCGGCGTCGCGCTGCGCAAGGCCCGTGCCGAGCTCGACGACCGCACCGCGCCCATGGCCGGTCTGGTGGCTGCCTTCGTCTTCGCCGGACAGATGATGAACTTCCCGGTCGGTGCCGGCACGAGCGGCCACCTGCTGGGCGGTGCGCTCGCCGCGGTGCTGGTCGGCCCGTGGACGGCAGCGCTGTGCATCAGCGTGGTGCTGATGGTGCAGGCCCTCTTCATGGCCGACGGCGGCATCACGGCGCTCGGCACCAACATCACCCTGATGGCGGTCGTGGGGGTCCTCGTCGGCTACGCCGTCTTCCGCGCCGCGCTCCTGGTGATGCCGCGTGACGTCGGCTCCGTGCCGGTGGCCGCCGCGGTCGGGGCGCTGCTCTCGGTGCCGGCGGCCGCCGTGGCCTTCACGCTCCTCTTCGCGGTCGGCGGCACGGCCGACATCTCCTTCGGCACCGTGCTGGCCGCGATGGTGGGGTGGCACACCGTGATCGGGTTCGGCGAGGCCGCGATCACCGGCCTGGTGGTCGCGGCGGTCGTCGCGTCGCGTCCGGACCTCGTCCGCGGTGCCCGCGGCATGCGTGGCGCCCGGTCCGCGCTCGTGGTCGACGGCAGCACCGAGGAGGTCGCCGCATGAGCCGGCGCTGGTTCCTCGTCACCGGCGTGGTCATCGCGCTTCTCGTGGCCGGCGTCGGCTCCTACTACGCCAGCGCGCAGCCCGACGGCCTGGAGTACGTCGCCGAGCAGACCGGCTTCCTGGACTCCGCCGAGGACAGCCCTGCCGCGGACAGTCCCTTCGCCGACTACGGCACCAAGGGCGTCGAGGACGCCCGCCTGGGCGGCGGCATCGCCGGCGTCGTCGGCGTGCTCGTCACCCTGCTGCTCGCCGGCGGCCTCGCGCTGCTGCTGCGGCGGCGACCGCGCGAGCAGCGACCCGATGAGGCCTGAGCACCGGATCCTCCTGCTCCTGGCCTTCGTGCTGGTCGTGGTGGCGACGCCACGTGAGTGGTTCCCCGTGTTCGGCGGCTACCTGACGCTGGTGCTCGGCGTCGCCGCGGCGGCCCGCGTCTCCTTCCGCCGGCTGGCGAGGGGCACCGTCATCGAGGTCCCCTTCCTGGTGTTCGCCGCGATGATGCCGTTCGTGGTCCGTGGGCCCGAGGTCGAGGTGCTCGGGGTCGGCCTCAGCGAGCCGGGACTGCTCGCCGCGTGGGGGCTGGCGGCGAAGGGCACCCTCGGGGTGCTCGCGTCCCTCACCCTCGCCGCGACCACCGAGCCGGTCGCGGTGCTGACCGGGCTCCAGCGGCTGCGCGTGCCGGACCTGATCGTGCAGATCATGGGCTTCATGATCCGCTACCTCTCGGTCGTCGCCGGCGACCTGCAGCGGATGTTGACCGCGATGCGGTCCCGAGGCGTCGACCCTCGCTCGCCGCGGCACTGGCCGGCGCTGGCGCGTACGCTCGGTGCGCTGTTCGTGCGGTCCTACGAGAGGGGTGAGCGGGTGCACCTGGCGATGCTGTCGCGCGGCTACGACGGCCGCCTCCCGGAGCGCGCCACGTGACGCCGACCCTGGACGTGCGGGGGCTGGCCTTCGCCTACCCCGACGGCCACCAGGCCCTGTTCGGCGTGGACCTGCACGTGCACCCCGGGGAGCGGGTCGCGCTGCTCGGGCCCAACGGCGCCGGCAAGACCACGCTCGTCCTCCACCTCAACGGCATCCTCTCGGCGGAGTCCGGCAACGGTGCCGGGTCGGTGACGGTCAGCGGCCTCCCGGTCACCAAGCAGCACCTGCTCGAGATCCGCCGCCGGGTCGGCATCGTCTTCCAGGACCCCGACGACCAGCTGTTCATGGGCACCGTGCGCGCCGACGTGGCCTTCGGCCCCGCCAACCTGGGGCTCAAGGGCGCGGCGCTCGAGCGGCGGGTGATGGACGCGCTCGACCGGGTCGGGATGGCGTCGTACGCCGACCGGCCTCCCCACCACCTCTCCTACGGGCAGCGGCGGCGGGTCGCGGTCGCGACGGTGCTGGCGATGGAGCCGGAGATCCTGGTGCTCGACGAGCCGAGCTCCAACCTCGACCCGGCGTCGCGTCGCGAGCTCGCCGACATCGTCCGCAGCCTCGACGTGACGCTGCTGATGGTCACCCACGACCTGCCCTACGCGCTCGAGCTGTGCCCGCGGTCGATCGTGCTGAGCGAGGGCCGGGTGGTCGCCGACGGCTCGACCTACGACGTGCTGACCGACGACGCCCTGATGCGCGCCCACCGGCTCGAGCTCCCCTGGGGGTTCGACCCGCGCTCGATTGATAGCCTGCCGGGGTGAGCAACTCCCCCTCTGAAATCGAGCGTGAGATCGAGGAGGCGCGCGAGCGCCTCGCTGGGACGATCGACCAGCTCCTCTACCGCTCGCACCCCAAGACGATCCTGCAGCGCGAGATCGCCCAGGTGAAGGCGCACTACGTCGATCCGGAGACGGGCGAGCCGCGCACCGACAACATCCTCAAGACGGCGGGCGGCGTGATCGGCGTGGTCGCCCTGATGATCGTCCTGCGCAAGATCACCAGCTAGAGGCGTGTCCGACAAGACCCCCATCAAGATGCTGCACGACCGCATCTTGTGCGAGACCGAGGCCGACGCCGGCGAGCGGCGGTCGACCGGCGGCATCGTCATCCCCGCGACGGCGGCGATGGGTGCCCGGCGCCTCGCCTGGTCGCGGGTGGTCGCGGTCGGTCCCCACTGCCGCACCGTCGTGGTCGGCGACAAGGTCCTCTACGACCCCGAGGACAAGGCCGAGGTCGAGGTGTCCGGCGAGCTCTACGTCGTGATGCGCGAGCGTGACATCCACGCCGTCGCGGCCGAGCGCCTCGGCGACGAGGCCGCCGGGCTGTATCTCTGAGCCACCTCCGCGGTCAGACCCGGAGCCACTCCAGGACCGCCCGCACGCGCCGGTTCGCGTCCATGTCGGCCGGCAGGTCGAGCTTGGTGAAGATGCTGTTGATGTGCTTGGCGACGGCCTTCTCGGTGATGAAGAGACTGGCCGCGATGCCGGCGTTGCTGCGACCCTCCGCCATCTGGGCCAGCACCTCGCGCTCACGGGGCGTGAGCCGGTCGATCGGTGCGTCGCCGCGGCGGGCGAGCACCGTGGCGACCACCTCGGCGTCCAGCACGGTCCCCCCGGCCGCGACCCGGCGCAGGGCGTCGACGAACTCCGCCACGTCGGAGACCCGGTCCTTGAGCAGGTAGCCCACCGCGCCGTCCCCGCTGGCGAGCAGCTCCCGCGCATAGAGGTGCTCGACGTACTGCGAGAGCACCAGCACGGGGAAGCCTGGCCGCCGGGCCCGGGCGGCGATCGCTGCCCGCAGGCCTTCGTCGGTGAAGGTCGGCGGCATCCGGACGTCGACGACGGCGGCGTCCACGTCGGGCTGGAGCAGCGCGGCCTCCAGCGCCGGAGCGTTGTCGACGGAGGCGACGACGGCGAAGCCGTGCCCCTCCAGCAGCTGGGTCAGTCCTGCCCGGAGCAGGGCGTGGTCTTCGGCGAGGACAAGACGCACGGAACCTCCAGGCGGGTCGTCGTCGGGCCACCGGGCGGGCTCGACACGGTCATGGTGCCGTCGAACGCTGCCAGCCGGGCGGCCACCCCTGCCATGCCCGTGCCCCTCCTCGGGTCGGCGCCGCCGATGCCGTCGTCGCCGACGACCGCTCGCATCACCGAGCCGTCGTGGTGGAGGTGCACCCAGGCCCGTCCGGCGCCGGCGTGCTTGGCGGTGTTGGCCAGGCACTCGGCGACGGCGAAGTAGAGCGCCGACTCCACCGGAGCCGGCGGGCGCCCGTCAAAGGCCAGCCGGAGGTCGACCGGGATCGCCAGGTCGAGGGCCAGCGCGCGCACCGCCCCGTGGAGGCCTCGGTCGGCGAGGATCGGCGGGTGGATCCCGCGGACCACGTCGCGCAGCTCGCCGAGGGCCGCCCGGGAGGTCGTCCGTGCCTCGTTGAGCAGCCGCCGGGCCTGCGCGGGGTCGGCCTCGAAGAGGCTGTCGGCCATGCCGAGGCTCAGCGACACCGACGCCAGCCGCGCCTGAGGGCCGTCGTGCAGGTCGCGCTCGATCCGGCGCAGCTCCGCCGCGGAGAGGTCGACCACCCCGGCCCGGGTCTCGGTCAGCTGCTGCACCCGCTGCTCCAGCGCCTCGGTGTGGCCGATGGTGAGGAGGACCCGGTCCACGTGGGCGCGGCCGCGCATGATCGGCCCGACGCCGTACCACCAGATGCCGGTGGTCACCACGCCCAGCAGCGACACCAGCGTCAGCAGGGACGCGGCGACACCGAGCGTCATCGCCCACAGCATCCAGGCGACGTCGCGCCAGGTCGCCGGGTCGAGTGCCTGGATCCGCAGGCGCCGGAGAGGTCCGCCCGCGGTCGGGAGGTACGGCGAGGGCAGCGGCGCGCCCAGCGATCGGCCCGCCGTCCAGCGGTGGACGTCGGCGACGGCGCGGCTCGCGGGGACGACCGCGAGGAGCAGCAGCACGCCGACCCACACCACCACGAGCACGCTGCTGACCACCAGCAGCACGAAGCACAGCGCGACGGGGACGAAGAGGAGCAGGTGGAGGGCGGCGAACCCGGTCAGCGCGAGACGCCCCGCACGCTCGGTCGTCCTCGACCCGACCGGCTCCACCGACTCGACCGGTTCCACTGACGCCACCGGCCCATCCTCTCGTGTCGGACCGACGCGCGCAGTGGTGCTGGCACCACCGCGGCGCGGGACTCCGCACCCCTGACCGCGCCCGGCGGGCTCGCGAGGCTGGCACCACTGGCGCGGGGCCCCGGTCCTGGGCCGTTCCCCCCGTTTCCCGAAGGAGCTCGCCATGTCCCTCAAGGTCCCGCTGACCGCGGTCCCCATCCGTGCTGCCCGATGGAGTGCCCTGCATCCGTGGCGGGCCATCGGCTGCTGGGCCGTGTTCGTGGTCGCCGCCGTCGCGCTGGCCGTCGCGATCCCGACCGAGGAGCCGGCCGACGCCGACTACCGGGTCGGGGAGTCGGGCCGCGCCGATGCCCTGCTCGCCGAGTCCGGCCTCGCTGCCGCACCGTCCGAGAGCGTCCTGGTCACCTCCCGCTCGGGCGGGTCGCTGGACCCGGCGGACGCGCAGGCGGCAGCCGCCGAGGTGGGTGAGCGGCTCCGCGGGCTCGACGGCGTCGTGGAGGTGGGCGACGCCGTGGCGAGCCCGGACGACACCGCCCTCCTGGTGCCCGTCGAGCTCGAGAACGGCGACATGGAAGCCGCCCCGTTGGTCGACGCCGTGGCCGAGGTCCAGGCCGACCACCCCGACCTCGCCCTCGCCACCGCGGGCGACGTCACCGTGGACGCCGCCATCGACGAGCGCGTCGGCGACGACCTCGCCCGCGCCGAGCTGACCAGCATCCCGGTGACGCTGGTGCTGATGCTGATCGCCTTCGGCGCCCTGGTCGCGGCCGGGCTGCCCGTGCTGCTCGCCGGCACCAGCGTCGCGGCGACCCTGGGCATCAGCGCTCCCCTGTCGCACCTGGTGGCGGCAGAGCCCACGGTGAGCAGCATGATCGTGCTGATCGGGATGGCCGTGGGCGTCGACTACTCGCTGTTCTACCTCAAGCGCGAGCGGCAGGAACGCGCGGCGGGCCGGACCACGCTCGACGCCGTGGAGATCGCTGCCGAGACCTCCGGCCACGCCATCCTGGTCTCGGGCGGAGCGGTGATCGCCGCCCTCGCCGGCCTCTACGTGATGGGCGACCCCACCTTCGACTCCCTGGCCACCGGCGCGATCGTGGTGGTCGCGGTCGCGGTGCTCGGCTCGATCACCGTGCTTCTCGCGCTCCTCGTGAAGCTGGGGCGCTGGGTCGACCGGCCGCGGGTCCCGCTGCTGTGGCGCCTGAACCGGCGGATCGGCCACGGTGGGATCAGCAGCCGGCTGCTCGACCCGGTGGTGCGGCATCCCGTCGCCGCGCTGGTCGCCGCCGGCGTGGTGGTCGGCGTGCTCGCCGTGCCCGCGCTCGGCATGAGGACGCACACCGCCAACCTCGAGACCCTGCCGGACGACCTCCCGGCCGCGCAGACACTGCGGACGCTCTCCGCCGCCTTCCCGTCCGAGGGCACCACGGCCGCCGTGGTCGCCACCGCGGAGCCGGGCGAGCAGGCGGACGTCGCTGCGGCCCTCACCCGCCTGGAGTCGTCAGCGGTGGCGACGGGTGACTTCACCGCCGTGGGCGAGGCCCCGACGGCATCGGCCGACTCCACGACCACCGTGCTCAGGCTGGCCATGCCGTACGACGAGTCGGACGACCGCGCCGCGGAGGCGATCACGGAGCTGCGCACGCTGACCAGGTCGGAGCTGGCCGGGGCGGGCGCCGTCGAGTGGGCGGTGGGAGGCGACGCCGCGGAGTCGCTGGACTACACCGAGAAGCAGGGCGACCGGCTGCCGCTGATGATCGGGTTCGTCCTGCTGCTCACGATGCTGATGATGGGCGCTGCCTTCCGCAGCGTCCCGCTCGCACTCGTCTCCACCGTGCTGAACCTCGCGTCGGTGGGCGTCGCGTTCGGGCTGCTGGCCGTGGTGTTCCAGCACGGCGTGGGGGAGTCGCTGCTCGACTTCACCAGCCCGGGATTCGTCATCAGCTGGATCCCGGTCTTCGTGATGGTCGTCCTCGTCGGGCTGTCCATGGACTACCACGTGTTCGTGCTCAGCAGGATCCGCGAGCTCGTCGAGCGCGGCGTGCCCACGCGACTCGCGGTGCGTCGCGGGATCGCGGACACGGCCGGGGTGGTCACCAGTGCGGCGGTGGTGATGGTCTCGGTCTTCGCCCTCTTCGCCACGCTGTCGATGCTGGAGATGAAGATGATGGGCGTCGGCCTCGCCGGTGCCATCCTGCTCGACGCGACACTGGTGCGGCTGGTCGTGCTCCCGGCCGTGCTGGTCCTGCTCGGGGACCGCGCCTGGTGGCCCCGCCGGGTCGGGCGCGCGGCGCTCGCGGGCACCGCACCGGCCGGCGCCGACACCGCACCGACGGCACCCGGGCCGGGGGTGCCCGCGCAGGGGGCGCCCGCCGGGCGGGCGTAACGCACGTCACCTGCCGCGCGTTGCAGGTGCGTGCGAACCCCCCGACTCGTGACGCTGCTCGCCGCCCTCCTCGTCGCCCTCCTGGTCGCACCGCCGCTGGTGGCGGCCGGACCGGCTGACGCGGGGCAGCGACCGACGGCCCGCACCGCCGAGGTGCGGGCCGTCGCCGCGACCGGCTACCGGGCGACGGTGCGGATCACGAGCCACGGCATCCCGCACGTCGTCGCCGACGACTGGGGCTCGCTCGGCTACGGCAGCGGCTACGCCATGGCACGCTCCTCGATCTGCAACCTCGCCGACACCCTGATCACCGCCCGCGGCCAGCGCTCGCGCTACCTCGGACCCGACGGCCGCTACGACGACCGGGTCTCGATGGAGGCCAGCAACCTGCAGGTCGACGCGCTGGTGCGCGACCTGCGCAACCGCAAGGTGGTCGAGGGGTTGCTCTCCTCGCCCGCCGGTCCGAGTGCGCGAGCGCGGAAGATGGTCCGCGGCTACACCGCGGGCATCAACCGATTCCTCCGTGACAACGAGGTGAGCGACCCGGCGTGCCGGGGAGCGGCCTGGATCCGGCCCGACGCGACCGAGCTCGACCTCTGGTACGGCGTCTACCTCGCCAACCTCCTGGCCTCGACCGGGGTCTTCGTCAAGGAGATCGTCGAGGCGGACCCGCCGACGCTCACCGAGCCGGGCCTGCCCGACCTCTCCGCGATCGGCCTCCCCCTGCCGACCTCCGAGCAGGAGGTCGAGGAGTTCGCGGCGAGGGTCGACCAGGAGGCACTGCGCCGCTCCCTCGGCCAGGACGGGGACTTCGGCTCCAACGCCACCGCGGTCGGCGGGGACGCCAGCTCCACCGGACGCGGCATGCTCCTGGGCAACCCCCACTTCCCGTGGGCCGGCCGCTACAAGTTCGCCCAGCAGCACCTCACCATCCCCGGCAGGTACGACGTCGCGGGCGCGTCCCTGATCGGCGCCCCGGTCGTCAACATCGGCTGGAACAAGGACGTCGCCTGGAGCCACACCGTCTCCACGGCGTACCGCTTCACGCCGTACGAGTACCTGACCGTCGGGCCGGGCACGACGTACCTGACGGCCAACGGCCTGGTGAAGAGGGCGGAGCGGCGGTTCGTCGACGTCGAGGTCCGGCGGCCCGACGGCTCGCTGGCGACCGTCCGCGAGGACCTCTACCGGGTGCCGCAGGGCTACGTCATCGACAGCCCGTCGCAGTTCATGGGCTGGAGCCCGCTGAGCTTCTGGGCGATCCGGGACGCCAACGCCGAGCACCTGCGGACCATCGACACCTTCCTCGCCATGGGTGAGGCGACCAGCGCCCGCGACCTGCTGCGGCGGCAGGACGCGGGTGGCGGCATGCCGTGGGTCAACACCACCGCGGCCGACCGCAGGGGAGAGGTGGTCTACGCCGACCACAGCGTCGTCCCCCACGTCACCGATGCGATGGCCGACCGGTGCATGACCGTGATCGGCCGGCTGCTGGACGTGGTCGCCGGACTGCCCGGCCTCAACGGCGCGCTCGCCGACGGCGCCTGCGCATGGGGGGCCGACGCGGACGCGCAGCGGCCCGGCATCCTCGGCCCGGGCCGGCTGCCCGACGTGGTGCGCCGGGACTGGGTGGTGAACGCCAACGACTCCTACTGGACGCCCAACGACGAGGTCCGCCTCGAGGGCTATCCCTCGATCATCGGCTGCGAGAGGTGCGAGCGGACCATGCGGACCCGGATGGTCACCCAGTACGTCGTCGACCGGCTCGCCGTCGGGAAGGAGACCCCGGCGACGCTGCGTGGGCACCAGCACGACAACCGGGTCCGGGCCGCCGAGGTGATGCGGGAGGACGGCAGGCTGGACGCGGTGTGCGACGCCACCGGCGAGGCCGAGGCCTGCGCCGTGCTGCGGGCGTGGGACGGCCGGTCGGACACGTCGTCGGTCGGCTACCACGTCTTCGAGGAGTTCGTGCGCCGCGCGCCGTCGGGCAACGCGCTGTGGTCGGTGCCCTTCGACGCGAACGACCCCCTGCACACGCCGCGCGGGCTGAAGACGTCGAAGCCCGTGGTGGACGCGATGCGGGCGGCGATCGACCACCTGCGGGCCGAGGGGGTGCCGTTCGACGCGTCCTGGGGCTCGCTCCAGGTGGCCGGCGACCGCGGGGCGCCCGCCTATCCGGTCGGTGGCGGAGACGGCGACCTGGCCGGCAACGCGAACGCGGTTGCGTCGCGCAAGCCGGTCGCCAACACCGACCGCTACAAGCCCATCTCCTACGGCTCCTCGCACATCCAGGCGGTCGCCTACCTGCCCGACGGCTCGGTCGACGCGCGCACCATCTTGACCTACGGGCAGTACGAGAACCCGGCGTCGCCGTGGTCGGCCGACCAGACGCTGCTCTTCTCGCAGGAGAAGTGGGTGCGGTTCGCCTGGACGCCCGCGCAGATCAGGGCGGACCTGAAGCGGACCATCGTGCTCTCCGGGTCCTGACTGGGCCTACGCTGCCCCCATGTCCGTCGAGGTGGAGCGACGCGGCGCGGTCACCGTGGTGACCCTGTCGCGCCCGGAGGTGCGCAACGCCGTCGACGCCGAGCACGCACGCGCGCTGACTGCTGCCTTCGAGGCCTTCGACGCCGACGAGGGCTCCTCGGTCGCCGTGCTGCACGGAGCGGGTGGCGTGTTCTGCGCCGGGGCGGACCTGAAGGCGGTGGCCCGCGGCGACGTCGAGGTCGGCGCGCCGGGGGAGGGCCCCGCCGGCATGGGCCCGACGCGGATGCTGCTGTCGAAGCCGGTGATCGCAGCCGTGGAGGGCTTCGCGGTCGCGGGGGGGCTCGAGCTGGCCGTGTGGTGCGACCTCCGGGTGGTCGACCCGGCAGCCAGCTTCGGCGTCTTCTGCCGGCGGTGGGGCGTGCCGCTGATCGACGGCGGCACGGTGCGGCTGCCGCGGCTGATCGGTCACTCCCATGCGCTCGACCTGATCCTGACCGGGCGGGAGGTCGGCGCCGAGGAGGCCCTCCGGATGGGGCTCGCCAACCGGGTCTCGGCACCCGGGGCGGCCCTCGCCGAGGCAGTGGCCCTGGCCGAGCAGCTGGCCGGCTTCCCGCAGATTTGCCTGCGCGAGGACCGGCTCTCCTCCTACGAGCAGCAGGGACTGCCGATCGGCGAGGCGCTCGCCGCGGAGTGGCGCCACGGGCTTCGGTCGCTCGCCGCGGATACTCTCGACGGCGCGGCGCGGTTCGCCGGCGGAGCGGGCCGGCACGGCACGTTCGACACCTGACCAGCCCGACCATCGGAGGACGACGTGGCCAAGGCCCCGGGGCGCGACCAGCGCGGACCGATGGAGCGCCTGGTGCGCATCGCCGCCGTGCTCCGTGCCAAGAGCGAGCTCGGCGTCGAGGGCGACCGGCTCGCCGAGCTCGCCGGCTTCACCGGCGAGGACCGGGCCGACCAGCTCAACCGCGAGCTGCGGCACCTCCGCCGGCAGGGGTGGCAGATCGACAACGTCGCGCCGCCGGGCGCGCCCGCCGTCTACCGGATGACGACCGTCGACAACCGGCTCCGCGTCCGGCTCACGCCGGCCCAGCAGGCAGCGCTCCGCCGAGCCGTGCTGCTGGCCGACCGCGGCGACCTCGTGGCACGGCTCGGCCTGCCCGCGTCGGCCAGGCCCACCGAGGTCGAGGCCGAGGTGCCGACCGCGGTCGCCGCCGCGCGCGACGAGGCCCTGTCGCTCGTCGTGCGCGCCGTGCGCGACCGCTGCCTGCTGACCTTCGGCTACAAGGGCACCCAGCGCGAGGTGCACCCCGAGTCGCTGCGCACCCAGAACGGCAAGTGGTACCTGCGGGGCATCGAGACCGCCGACCTGGTGCCCGACCGGCCCGCGGAGGCGACCGTGAAGCGGTTCGTGGTCGGCCGGATGACGGCCCCGGAGGCGGGGCCTCCCGGCTCGGCGCACCCCGTGCCGCAGGTGCGCCACACCGGCCTGCACCCCATGACCTGGCAGCTCGACCCGCCGGTCGCGGTCACCTTGCACACGACGGCCGACTTCGAGCCCGACGTACGCCGGTGGCTGGGCGACCCGGTGACCGTCGCGCCCGTGCGCGGCTCGGGGGGCGAGGAGGTGCTGCTGCGCTACGAGGTGACGAACCGGTCCGCACTCCGTGCCCGCCTCAACGAGCTGGGCCGGCGGGTCCGCATCGTCGGCCCCGAGGAGGTCCGCGCGGAGGTGGTCGCCGAGCTCGCCCGGGCGGCCCGCGTCGGCGACGGCGGAGGTGCCTCGTGAACGCCACCCCGCGCTACGTCGCCCGCATCGCCCGGCTGCCTCGGGTCTTCGAGCGGCTCGCGACCCACCCCGACGGGCTGTCGCTGAAGGCGCTCGCCGCGGAGTTCGACGTGCCGGCACCCGAGCTGCGCGACGACCTGATGGCCTTCTACACCGCCGACGTCGGACCTGACCTCCTGCTCGGGCTCACCCGGCCCGACGTGCTGGAGTTCCTCGGGCCGGACGGCACCGAGACCGACCCCAACGACGCCCAGGTCGTGCGGCTCGTCAGCGAGAGCCCGGCCGACGAGCTCGGCGTGGAGTACGTCGACGCCGCCGAGCTCGCGCTCGTCTACACCGCGGCGCTGGCGCTGCACGACATCGAGCCGGACAACGACGACCTCGGCGAGGCGATCGACGTGCTCACCGAGACCATGTTCGGCGAGCCGGCGGTGGTGCCCGAGACGGGCGCCTGGACCCAGCCGCTCCAGCCGCTCCAGCGTGCCCAGCGAGAGCGACGGGCCGCCCGCATCGTGTACTCCCGCGCGTGGGAGCAGGGCGTCACCGGCCGCGAGATCCACCCCTACCGGCTCGTGCAGACCCGCCGTGGCTGGGAGGTCGACGCCGGCCCGCCCGACGAGCTGGGGCGGCTGCGCACGTTCCTGCTCTCCAACGTGCGCGAGGTGGAGGTGCTCGAGGAGACCTTCGCCCTCCCCGAGGGCGTCGAGCGGATGCTCGACGAGCAGCGGCTCACGACGCGGGTCCGGGTGCTGCTGCCCCAGGGCGCCCGCTGGGCCGCCGACTTCTACGCCGAGAAGGTCACCTTCGTGGAGGACGACGAGGAGTCCGTCGTCGTCGACCTCGAGCTGCTGCCCCCGCTGGAGCGCAGGGTGGGCATGCTGCTCCTGGCCGCGGGCCCCGACGCGTTCGTCCTCGAGCCCCGCGAGCTGGAGCACGCCGGGGTCGTCCTTGCCGAGGAGCTGCTGGTCCACCACTCCGTGGCGCCGGAGTCCTGAGCCCGAGCCCTCGGGGCCGCTTGACCCTGACGCAGCGTCAACCTCCCACGATGTGCACAGAAAGCGCCGGGGCGGTGCTCGACGCCGGGGCCCGCACGGGAGGAAGGTGGAGGTGTGCTGCTCACGATCGGTCAGCTGGCGTCGTACGCCGGGGTGACGGTGCGCGCCGTCCGGCACTACCACGCCCGGGGACTCCTGCCGGAGCCGGAGCGCGACGCCTCCGGCTACCGGCGGTACGACGCGGGGTCGGTGGTGGAGCTGATCCGGATCCGGACGCTGGCCGAGGCGGGCGTGCCGCTCGCGCGGGTCGCGGAGCTCCTCGCCGCCTCACCCGAGGAGTTCGCCGCCGCCGTCGCCGAGGTCGACCGCCGGATGCGTGCGGAGGTGCGCCGGATTCAGGACAACCGCGCGCAGCTGGCACGCCTCGCCGCGGGGGACAGCCTGGCGCTGCCGCAGCCGGTCACCGGCTATCTCGACGCCCTGCGCGCGCTCGGCATCGACGAGCGGCTCGTGGGAATGGAGCGCGACGCCTGGATCCTCGTCGCGGCGCACGCGCCGGAGCACGTCGAGGAGTGGATGGTCGACAAGGTCGCCACCCTCGAGGATCCCCACGTCGTGCGCCTGTACCAGCTGCTCGGCGAGGCCCTGGACTGGACCGCCGAGGACCCGCGCCTGGAGAAGGTCGCCGACCATCTCGACGACTTGCTGACCAGGGACCTCGAGGCCCATGGCGGGACCCTGCCGGAGGCCGAGATGGACGACTCCTTCGCCGCCCTGCTCGACTCCATGATCGCCGACCACCCGGTCGGACGTCGGCTGGTCGAGCTGGTGCAGGAGCGCGGGTGGAAGGGCTGGGCCCGCATCCAGCGGGCGCCGGACGCGGCGCCGGCGACACGCCCGGTCGCGCCGGGCAGCGTGTGGCGCATGTGACAGCGGGTACCGCCTCTCCATGACGTGACCGACACGAGGGGGATGTGCGTCATGGATATCGAGAACAGCCTGCAGACGGGCTTCGACAAGTTCTTCGGGTTCCTGCCGAACCTGTTGGGCTTCCTGGTCCTGCTTGCCCTGGGCTACCTGGTGGCGAAGATCGTCCAGGTCGCCGTCCGGAAGGGCCTGGAGATGACCGGCGTCGACCGGCACCTGCAGCAGTCCAGCGCGCACGGCTACGTCGAGCGGATGGTGCCGGGGGCCCGCGTCTCCGGTGTCGTCGCGAAGGTCGCCTTCTGGTTCGTGTTCCTCTTCTTTGCCGTGGCCGCGGTGTCCGCGCTGCAGATCCCGGCGCTCACGACGTTCATGAACCAGGTGCTCGCCTACCTGCCCAACATCGTCGTCGCGATCGCCATCTTCGTCGCCGCCGCGCTCATCTCGGGGGCCGTCGCCACCGGCATCACCCGCGTCATGGGCGACACGCCCACCGGCAGGATCGCCGCGACGGTGCTGCCCGCGGTGGTGATGGTCGTGGCGTTCTTCATGATCCTCGAGCAGCTGCAGATCGCGCCCGAGATCGTGCGGATCGCGTTCGCCGCCACGATGGGTGCGCTGGCCCTGGGGCTCGCGCTCGCGTTCGGCCTGGGCGGCCGGTCCGTCGCCCAGCGGATGCTCGAGGACGCCTACGCCAAGGGTCGGGAGCACAAGGAGCAGGCGAAGTCCGACATCCGGACCGGCAAGGCGCGTGCCGAGGCCGAGGCCCACGAGGCGCAGGGACGGTACGGCGACCAGGGCAGCACGGCCGACTCCCCGGCGCCGCAGTACACCGGCGCGTCGTACACGGCGCCGACCACTCACACCGAGGGACCGGAGGCTCGTCACCAGCGGTGACGACCATCGGTCCGACAAGGAGGAAGAACCGTGGCACACGACACCCACCACGGCCGCGGCCTGAAGCCGTGGCAGCGCAACAAGCACCACCACGACGACCACCAGCACGACGAGCACTACGAGGGTCGGCGGACCGCGGCGGGCCAGCACCTGGACCCCGCGGACCGAGCGGCCATCGGTGAGCGCCACGCGCGCGACGAGTACGGCGGGGTCAACCTGGGCGCCGCGTTCTTCGGCTGGCTGGTCGCCATCGCCCTCACCGTGCTGCTCACCAGCATCGTCGGTGCCATCGCCTCGGCGATCGGCGCCAACACCGACTTCAGCCAGAACGACGTGCAGCGCGAGGCGGGCGCGATCGGACTGGGCGTCGCGATCGGGTTCGTGATCGTGATGGCGATCGCGTACTACGCCGGCGGCTACGTCGCCGGCCGGATGTCCAGGTTCGACGGCGGCAAGCAGGGCCTCGCCGTCTGGCTGATCGGCCTGGTCGTCACGCTGCTCGCCGTCGGGCTGGGCTGGGCGTTCGGCAGCCAGTACAACATCCTGGACCGCGTCTCGCTCCCGCGGTTCCCGATCCCGACCGACGCAGCCACCGTGGGAGGCATCATCACCGCGGCCGCGCTGCTGCTCGGCACCCTGCTGGCCGCGATGGCCGGCGGCAAGGTCGGCCGTCGCTACCACAGCAAGGTCGACCGGGTGGCGCGCTACTGAGGCATTCACGCCGTAGGGGGCCGGGTGCGGACGAGGTCCGCACCCGGCCCTCGTCGTACGCACGGCCGGAGCGGCCTCCGTGACGGCGGCCGAATCGTGGCGCTACAGTTCGGTCGAACGGCTCAGGACGCGGGCTGTCGGTCCCGGGCCCCAGGCCCCGGCGCCCAGGAGCCCTGTTGCAGCCCCATGGTCAGGTCCTCGTCCGGCTCGCAGACGAGAGCGTCCCCGGCCTGCTCCTCAAGTGGAGCCGCGACCGCGCGAAGGCGCTGGTCACCCACGAGGTGGACGGTCGCGTCCAGACCAGCTGGGTGCCGGCCGAGCAGCTCGTGCCCCTGCCGGACTGAGGAGCCCGGCGTCGTGACCTAGACCGGTCAGCCGTCCTTCGGCCGGTGCCGCTCGTTGGTGGTCTCGACCAGCTCCTGGGCGATGTCGCGCAGCTTGATGTTGCTGGTCGTCGAGGCCCGGACGAGGAACTGGAACGCACGGTCCTCGCCGATCTGGTAGCGCTCCATCACGATGCCCACCGCCGTGCCGATCACCTGCCGTGACGCGACGGACTCGTTCAGCTGGTGCTCGTAGCGCGCGTGCCCGAGGGCGATCGCGGCGTGGGCGGCGAACAGCTCGGCGATCTGCAGGGCGTCCGGGGCGATGCCCGCGGACCGGGTGGAGTAGAAGTTGAGACCACCGAGGGTCCCCTCGTCGGTGTAGAGCCGCAGGCCCATCTGCGAGCGCAGTCCTCGCTCGAGGGCCTGGGGGATGTAGCGGGGCCAGCGCTCCTCGGCGCGCGCATCCTCGATCAGCAGCAGCGGCTCGGAGCGGACCGAGTCGAAGCAGGGACCTTCCCGCAGCGAGTACTGGAGGTCATCGAGTTCCCACACCAGCTGACCCGTGCCGACCCGGGTCTCGATCTCACCGTTGCCGTGCACGATCGAGATGCCGACGTGCTCGAAGCCGGTCACCGTCTGCTGAGCCGCATGGACGATCGCCTCCAGCGTCTCGTCGAGCGATCGGTGGCTGTGGATCGACTTCGCGGCCTCGGTGAGTGCGGCTGCGACGTCTCGCTGCTGGTCCATTCCGCCTCCGGGCGCTCTGGGGGTGTCCAAGACAGTACTCGACCCGGCCGCCGGCGCCCCGATCCCCGGCGGTCAGCGGCCGCCGGTGGAGCGGACGACCTCCTCGGCGACGGCGCGCAGCGTCACGTCGCTGGTGGTCGCGGCGCGCACCAGGAACTCGAAGGCGCGCGCCTCGCCGAGCTGGTGGCGCTCCATGACGATCCCGACCGCAGTACCGATGACCTGGCGGGACACGACCGACTGGTTGAGGTCGTCCTCGTGGCGCGCGCGTCCGAGTGCGATCGCCGCGTGCGTGGCGAACAGCTCGGCGAGCTCCACCGCATCCTCGTCGATGCCGGTCCTGCTCGTGGAGTAGAAGTTGAGGCCACCTACGGTGCCGTCGTCGGTGTAGAGCTGCAGCCCCATCTGTGACCGGAGGCCCTTCGTGCGCGCCTTCGCCAGGTAGTTCGGCCACCGCTCCTCCGCGTCCGCGTCATGCATCAACCTGACCCCGGCCCCGCGGATCGCGTCGTAGCACGGCCCCTCGCCCAGCTTGTACTGCCAGTCGTCGAGCTCCCAGACCAGCAGCCCCGTCCCGGCAAGGGTCTCGATCTCCCCGTCGGGATGCGCGACCGAGATGCCGACGTCGTCGAAGCCGGGCACCGTCTCGACCGCCGCGCGCACGATCGCGGACAGCGTGTCCTCCACCGAGCGCGGCGCGTGGATCGTCCTCGCGGCGTCGGTCAGTGCTTCGGCGGCGTGCCCGCGTGCGTCCATCGTCGACGACCTCCTGGTTCTCTGCGACCCGGAGGTACCCGGAGGGTGCCTCACCATGCCGTCGCGCCGCACGTCGTGGCCGATCTTTACCCTCGGGTGCTCTGGCCCGTGGGTGGGCGCAGGGTGCGCTGCCGCGCGGCCGCCAGCACGCCGACGACGACGGCGAGCGCCGCCGCCACCGTCGGCACGACGAGCGCGTGCCGGTAGTCGCCCACCGCCGCGGCGGTGTCGCTCGCCGAGAGGACGATGGTGACGCCCGCCAGTCCGAGCGCACCGCCGAACTGGAAGGCGGTGTAGACGACGCCGCCGGCAGCGCCCTGCTCCGCCTCCGCGACGCCCTCCGCGGCGGCGGAGGTCAGCGGGCCGTAGACGAGGGCGAACGCGACCGCCACGAGCAGCAGGCTGGGCAGCAGGTCGGGGTAGGTCCAGTCGTCCTGCAGCCCGACAAGCCGGCCGAACGCCACGGCAGCGGCCAGCAGGCCGGCGGTCATCACCCGCACCACGCCGAAGCGGCGTACGAGAGGCGGGGTGACGATCGGTGCCACGACCAGGTCCAGGCCCATGATCGCGAAGGTGAGCCCGGCCTCGAGCGGGCTCCAGCCGCGCAGCTCCTGCAGGTAGAGGGTGACGGCGAACTGGAAGGCGAAGAAGGCGCCCATGAAGAGCAGACCGGCGACGGACGCGTAGGGCAGGAGGCCTTCGCGGAGCAGGCCGAGCCGCAGGAGGGGCGAGCGGTGCCGTGACTCGATCACCACGAACCCGGACAGCAGCACGACGGCGGCCGCCACCGGCAGCACGGCGTCCCGGATCCCGTGGCCCTCCCCGACGGTGATCACGGCGTACACGATGGCGACCATGCCCGCGGTGACGGTGAGTGCCCCACCCACGTCGGCGCCGCCGACGCCCGGTCCGGTCGGCTCGTCGGGCCGGATCAGCCACGCTCCGGCGGCGAGCAGGACGACGCCCAGCAGGGCCGGCGCGAAGAAGACCCACCGCCAGCTGACGGTGGTCAGCAACCCGCCGGCGACCATGCCGAGCACGAACCCCGCCGCGCCGACGGCGCCGTAGACGACCAGCGCCCGATCGCGGAGCGGGCCCTCGGGGAACGTGGTGGTGACGATGCTGAACCCCGCCGGGGTGAGGAAGCCGGCCGCGACGCCGGTCGCGAAGCGGGCGAGCACCAGGACCCAGTCGGCGTCGGCCACGCCGCCGACGACGGAGAACGCCACGAAGACCGCGAGGGCGAGGAGGAACACCCGCCGCCGTCCGACCAGGTCGGCGGTGCGCCCGCCCAGCAGCATGAAGCCGGCGTAGCCGAGCACGTAGGCGCTGATCACCCAGTGCGCGGACCCGGCGCTCAGCCCGACGTCGTCGGCGATCGCGGGCACGGCGACGTTCAGCATCGCGATGTCGATTCCCTCGAGGAAGAGCGCACCGCAGACGACGAGGAGGAGTCCCCACGCTCGCAGCGTCATCCGCTGTTCGGTCTGCTCCACGACGGGACTGCTGCTCACGGGCTCTCCTCGGTTATGGACGGTGAGTTGGTTACCTCTTGTAACCACCTCCCATCTTGGGGAGGATGGGGCCATGGCGGAAGTAGGCACTTCCTCGTTCCCTGGTTCCCCCGAGGTGACCGCGCCTGACGGGCGGGAGGCGGACTGCGGCTGTTCGGACCCGTTCCAGTGGGACGCGCGTCAGGACTGCGAGGTGCGCCAGATCCTCGACCGGATCGCCGACAAGTGGTCGCTGCTCGTGATCGCGCTGCTGGAGCGGCGCACCATGCGCTTCAACGAGCTGCGTCGCGAGATCGACGGCATCAGCCAGCGGATGCTCACAGTCACCCTCCGCCACCTCGAGCGCGACGGCCTGGTGCGCCGGACCGTCCACGCCGAGGTCCCGCCGCGGGTCGAGTACGAGCTCTCGCCGCTGGGCTGCACCCTGCTGGAGATCATCCAGTCACTCGTGTCGTGGACCGAGCAGCACCAGCACGAGATCGCACACGCTCGCGCCGCGTTCGACGCCCGCGTCGGGGGATGACGCCGGTGCCGGTGCCGGGCCGCCGCGTCGCCCTCACGGCCGGGTGAAGGTCAGGTGGGTGACGCCGCTCGGCGTGGACACCGCCTCGACGTCGTACCCGCCCTCCATCGCCTCGAGCCCGTCCCACAGGCGCACGCCGCGGCCGAGCACGATCGGCACCTGCACGAGGTGGATGTGGTCGACGAGGCCTGCTGCGATGAAGTCGCGCGCGACCGTGGGGCCGCCGCCGATGCGCACGTCGGCTCCGGCCGCCGCCTCCCGCGCCGCGGCGAGCGCCTCGGCCGGCGAGGCGTCGAGGAAGTGGAACGTGGTGCCGCCCTCCATCTCGATCGAGGGCCGCGGCCGGTGGGTGAGCACGAAGGTCGGCGTGTGGAACGGCGGGTTGGGTCCCCACCAGCCCGTCCAGTCGGGGTCGTCCTGCCAGCCCGGCGGGCCGAACTTGCCGGCCCCCATGATCTCGGCGCCGATGCCCTGCTCGTGCTGCTGCGCCAGGGCGGCGTCGGCGCCGGAGGTGCCGCCCTCGCGGCCCACGATCGGAGCCCCGAAGCGCGTCGCGACCAGCCACTCGTGCAGCCGGTGGCCCGCGTGGCCGAAGGGTGACTCGAGGGACTGGCCCTCCCCGGTGGCGAAGCCGTCCAGGGACAGGGAGAGGTTGTGGATCCGGGTGCGTGTCATCTGCTCGCTCGCTGCGCTCGACGGGGTGGTTCGCAGAGCGGACCCCTGCCGGCGTCGAATCTCATCGCCACTGCGACGAGAAAGGTGCCGCCGTGCGCGACGGCGGCACCTCGTCCGGGACGGTCACCGCGTCGTGCGGGACCCGTCGTCCTTCCGGCCGCCGTCGGGCTGGCCTCCGTCGGACCGGCCGCCGTCGAGCTGATCGGCCTCGTGCAGGCGGGCGTCGCGCTCCCGGCGCTCCTTGTCCACGCCGGTGCGCTTGTCGTCGGCGAGGGCCTGGAGGCGGTCCGCCTCGGCCTGAGCGCGCTCCGCATCGGCCTCGAGGCGGCGGGCCTCGGCGTCCTTGGCGGCGATCTTGGGGCTCCTCGCCGCCGCCTCCTCGCGGAGCTGGGCGGCGTGCCGGTGGTCCCACGCGCGCTTCTTCCGCCTGACCATCGCCGCGACGGCCGCGAGGACCAGGAGGGCGACCAGGAGCACCAGCCCGATCCAGACCCAGGTGCTGTTGTCGCTCGCCCACTGCTGGAGGTCTTCGAAGAACTCGGTCATGGCGGTCTCCCCCTTTCCTCGGAGGTAACCGGTGTGGGGGCCGCCATACCCGTCATACCCGCCATGCCCGCCAGGCCGCAGAGGGGGACCGACCGGTGGCCGCACCGCTCCGGCGTCGGCCGGCCGACCGACCGGCTCCGGCCGACCGGCTCCGACTGACCGGCCGCCGATCGGGCACCGCTGGTCCATGGGGGCGGAGATCGGCCGGTCGATGCGGACCGCGACGGCTGCCGTGCTGGCGTGGCTCGCCGTCATGCCGCTGGGCGGGCTGGCGGACGACTACCCGTTCTATGCGCCGCTCGGCGCCGTGGTCGCCGTGACCGCGTCGGTGATCGGCTCGGTGCGCGAGACGCTCCAGACGATCGCGGCGATGACGCTGGGCGTGGCGATCGCGGTGCTCGCCACGCCGCTGCCGCAGGTGTTCGCCCTGCTGGTGGTCGTGGGCATGGGCACGGCGGTGATGACGTCGGTGCCCGGCTTCGAGCGGCTCGGCGACGCCCGGAGCTGGGTCCCGATCACCGGTCTCTTCGTGCTCGTGCTGGGTGGTGACCACCCCTGGGACTACGCCGGGGCCTATGTCGGGCTCACCGCGCTCGGGGCGTTGGTCGGGCTGGCCGTCAACGCGCTGTGGCCGCCGCTGCCGCTGCGTGCGGAGGCGCGCGCGCTCAGCCACGTGCGTGACACGCTCGCCGACCGTCTCGACGCCGTGGCCGACAGCCTGCGGCGCGACGGGCCGCCCAGGCCGGAGGAGTGGCGGGAGCAGACCGGTGACCTCGACGTGCTCGTCGGGCGGATGCGGACAGTGGCGAGCCAGGCCGGCGACGCCCGCCGCGTCAACTGGCGGGTACGACGCTGGGCGACGTCCGCCGACCAGCGCTACCTCGAGGCGCGGGCACTGGAGCGCCTCGCGTTCCTGGTCGAGGACCTGAGCGACCTGCTCGCCGACCAGGAGCACGCCGAGCGGGAGCACGTGGCGCTCGGCCCGGAGCTGCGGCCGTTCGCCGCCGACGCCCTGGACGCCGTCGCCGACGTGCTGCGCACCGTCGAGGACGGCATCGACCTCGACGCCGTCGACCGAGCGCGGGAGACCAGCGAGGAGCTCGTCCGTGCGATGCGGCGGCTGCGCCAGGACACCGGCGACGACCTGATCACGGCCGGGGGAGTGGTGACCGCGATCGACCGGACGCTCTCCTCGCTGCGACCGCTGTGCGACGCTGCGGCGACCGGCCGCTGAGGCGGGGAAATGCTCGAGGGCCCGGTCTGTCGACCGGGCCCTCGAGGTTGGTACACCCCCTCGGACTCGAACCGAGAACCCGCTGATTAAGAGTCAGCTGCTCTGCCAATTGAGCTAGAGGTGCATGCGATGAACGCGAGGAGAGACGTTACCAGCGTAGGGCTGCACGGGCGAAATCGGGGAGCTCCGGCGATCGGCTCCCGACGCCTCGCTGGGCGGCCCTCCCGGCCGGAGCGAGGGGGCCCCGCGACCGCGACGCGGAACTGCGTGGACTAGCGCGACTCCAGCACGGCCTGAGCGGCGTTGTGGCCGCCGAGGCCGGAGACGGCCCCGCCGCGGCGGGCGCCGGAGCCGCAGAGCAGGACGGCGTCGTGCGAGGTCTGGACTCCCCAGCGCTCGGCCGGCGTCTCGAGGCGGGCCCGGTTGGGAGCCCAGGGCCACTCCAGGTGGCCGTGGAAGATGTGACCGCCGGGCATGGCGAGGTCGGCCTCGACGTCCTGCGGGATCTTCGCCTCGATGCAGGTTTGGCCGGTCTCGTCGCGCAGCAGCACCGAGTCGAGGGGCTCGTCGAGGACGGCGTCGAGCGAGGCCAGGGCGCGCCTGACGGCCTCCTCCTTCACCCCGGCGGGGTCGCTGGCGAACAGCGACGCCGGGGTGTGCAACCCGAAGTAGGTGAGCGTCTGCGTGCCCGCCGGCACGTCGCCGAGGATGGAGGGGTCGGTGAGCGAGTGGCAGTAGACCTCGCCCGGCAGCGGGTCGGGCAGCTCTCCGCGGGCAGCGGCCGCCCAGGCCGCCTCGAGCTCCGACCACGACTCCGCCAGGTGCAGCGTGCCGGCGAACGCCACGGCAGGGTCCACGCCGGAGCGCAGCCGCGGCAGCCGGGAGAGCAGCAGGTTGACCTTCAGCTGCGCCCCCTCCGGCTTCGTCGCCGGATCCTCGCCCTCGCCCAGCAGGATGCGCAGCACCCACGGCGCGACGTTGCCCAGCACGTGTCGTGCGGCGACGGTGTGCTCGCGTGCGCCGTCGTGCCAGGTGACCTCGGCGCCGTCGCCGACCACCCGGATCGCGCTGACGCCGGCACCGGTCACCAGCTCGGCCCCGGCGTCGGCCGCCGCGCGGGCCAGGGCGTCGGTCACCGCGCCCATGCCGCCGACCGGCACCCGCCACTCGCCGGTGCCGTTGCCGATGAGGTGGTAGAGGAAGCAGCGGTTCTGGACCAGGCTCGGGTCGTGCAGCGAGGCGAAGGTGCCGATGAGCGCGTCGGTGCCGACCACGCCGCGCACGAGGTCGTCGCTGAACCGACGCTCGATCGCCTCGCCGATCGGCCGGTGCACCACCTCCCGCCACACCTCGGGGTCGACGTCGCTGCTCACCTCGCTCTCGGTGGTCAACGGCTCGACCAGCGTCGGCGCGACCGCCCGGGCCAGCGCGCCGACGCCGTCGTAGAACGCCCGCCAGGCGTCGTACTCGTCGTCGGAGCCGGTCAGCTCGCGGAAGGAGGCCCGCGTCGCCTCGCTCTCGTCGCGCTCGACCAGCAGACCGAGCGGCCGCCCGTCCCGCACGACGGGGGAGTACGACGCCGTCGGGCGGCTCAGGAGCCGGAGGTCGAGGCCCAGGTCGGTCGCGATCCGCTCGGGCAGCAGCGACACGAGGTAGGAGTAGCGGGACAGCCGGGTCGGGAAGGCAGGGAACGCCTGCGCCGAGACGGCCGCCCCGCCCACGTGGTCGAGGCGCTCGAGGACGAGCACGGAGAGCCCGGCTCGGGCGAGATAGGCAGCGGCGGTCAGCCCGTTGTGGCCCGCCCCCACGACGACGACGTCGTATCGGGTCATGGGCCCGACCCTAGTCAGGTCGCGAACGCGGGCGGGGCCTCGGGCACCAGCACCACCGACGTGGGCCCGTGCTCCAGAACGGAGGTGGCGAACGCACCGCTGGCCAGGCTGTCCGGCGCACCCACGGCATGGCGCGGCGCGACGAGCAGGTCCCACTGGTCCGTGCGACCGGCGGCGACCGCGGCCGCGAGGTCGGCGGCGTCGCGCAGCACCACGGAGACCTCGGGGTAAGCCTCCGCGAGGCCGGCGACCACGTCCGACAGCAGGAGGCGCTGCTTCTCGCGCGTCCCGGCGTCGGTCTCGGCCGTGGACGGGTCGCCCATCCCGGCGCGCGCCGCGGCCGCCTCCCACAGCCGGTGCGCGACCGTCAGGGACCCGCCCCGCAGCGCCGCCTGGTCGAAGGCCACCTCGAGCACCGGCCGGGCCTCGGGCCCGTGGTCGGTGCCGACGAGCACGGCCCCCCGGTCCGGGGCGGCGCGCGGCGCGCGGCACAGCATCACCGGGCACGCGGCCTGGGCGCAGACCACGCTGGCCACCGAGCCGAGGTACATGCTCCGCAGCCCGCCGCCGCCCCGGGACCCGAGCACGACCAGCGACGCTCGCTCGGACAGGTCCACGAGCAGCCGGCGGGGATCGGCTCCTGCGGCGAGGGCCTGGATCTCGAGGGCGTCACGGCCCGACGCCGCCAGCGCCGTCGCGTCGGCCAGCACGGCGGGGAGGTGGCCGTCGTCCTCGGCGTAGCCGACGACGACGAGGCACCGGTGCTCGAGGTCGGCCTGGTGGGCGGCCCAGCGGACCGCGTGCTGGGACTGCGGACTGCCGTCGACGGCCACGACGATGCTCGCGGTCCCGATCGTGTGCTGCACGACGGCATTCTCTCGCGTCTAGACCAGTTGCGACAGCCAGGTCCCGGCGAAACCGCGATGACCCGGGGACGACACCCCTCTAGCCTCGCGGTGTGGCCCGGATCTATCGCGACGCCTGCGGCGTCCCCCATGTGCGGGCCACGTCGGCGCTCGACCTCGCCCACGGCCAGGGGGAGGCCACCGCCCGCGACCGGGTGTGGCAGCTGGAGTGGCTGCGCCTGCGGGCGCTCGCCGTCACCGGCCCGGTCCTCGGCGGCGAGCCGGCCGCGGCGTGGGACGACTTCGCGACCCGGATGCGCGTGGAGGAGACCGCTCGTCGGGCGCTGGAGGCCTGTGCGCCCGAGACGCAGGACTTCGTGGCGTCGTACGTCGACGGCGTCAACGCCGGCCTGGCCGCGACACCGTACGACGCGGTGCCGGAGCTGGTCCACCTCCGGCACCGCCCCGGGCGGTGGGAGCCCTGGACGCCGCTGGCGACCTTCCTCGCCCAGCACCTGCTCTTCGGCAGCATCAGCCTGCGCCTCTGGGAGCGCCTGGCCGCCTCCGTGCTCGGCGACGACTGGCGTCTCCTCTCCCACGAGGGGCCGATGTCGTCGGGAAGCAACGCGTGGGCGGTCGGCGGCGCGCGCACCGCCTCCGGCCTGCCGCTCCTCGGCGGTGACCCGCATCGCAACCTCGAGCAGCCTGGCGTCTACCAGCAGGTCCGGCTGGCGTGCGAGGACCCCGCGGACTCCTTCGGCGTCGTCGGGTTCTCGTTCGTCGGCGTGCCCGGCGTGCAGCACTTCGCCCATGCCGGCGAGGTCGCCTGGGCGGTCACCAACGCCGCCGCTGACTACCACGACGTGGTCGACACCGTGCCTGGCGAGCCGCTGCCCGACGACCTGCTGCCGCTGTCGGACCGGCTCGCGGTGCGGACGACGTCGTGGGTGCTCGGCGACCTGGGCTTCGACGCCCTGCTGCCGCTGCTCCGCTCCCGGTCGGTCGACGACGTCGACCGGGCCCTGGACGCGTGGGTGGAGCCGGTCAACAACGTGCTGATCGCCGATCGCGGGGGCCGGGTGCGCTACCGGCTGGCGGGGAAGGTGCCGGTGCGGTCGACGGGCGAGTGGACCGGCTGGCTGGACGACCCGCACCGGCTCGACGCCGGCCCGGAGGAGGCGATCGTCAGCGCCAACGAGCGCCGCGGCCCCGAGAGCGCCCAGGTGGGCTCGTCCTTCGCCCCGCCCTACCGGGCGGAGCGGATCCGGGAGCTGCTCGCCGGGCGCTCCGGCCTGATGCCCGCGGACTTCGCCGAGATCCACAACGACGCGCTGCTCGGGAGCGTGCCGGTGCTGGCACGGCTGGTGCCCGGTGCGTTCGACGACTTCGACGGCGTGATGGCGGCGACCTCGGCGGAAGCGGCCCGGTTCGCAGCGTGGCGCTCGGCACTGGTCCGACGCCTGGCTCGGGAGCCCGTCTTCGCCGGCCTCGCCGACCCGCCGGCCGAGCACCGCCACGGCCCGCTGTTCGACTTCGCGATGCGTCTCGAGCTGCGGCTCGGACTGGCGCTGCCGACGCTCGCCGCCGAGGCCCTGGCCGGACGGGCGCCGTACGGGATCGACCTGTTCCGGCACGCCGAGGCGGCCCTCGCCGCCATCGATCACGCCGAGCTGCCCGCGACCTGGGGCAGCACCCACGTGTCCGCACTGGCGCACGCGATCGACGGCTATGCCACCGGGATCCCCGCGGTGCCCGTGTCCGGTGACCAGGACACCGTGCGGACCATGGGGTCGGCTCCCGGGATCAGCGACGCGGCGACCCGAGGGGCGGTGGCGCGCTACGTGTGGGACCTCGCCGACCGTGAGGCAGGTGGCTGGGTGGTGCCGACCGGCGCGTCCGGACTGCCTGGGCCGTACTACGCCGACCAGCTGCAGTCGTGGGCGGAGGGTGTCCTGACGCCGATCGTCACCGACTGGGCCCTGCTGCGGGAGGAGCCGTGAGGGCCTCCGGCTGCGGACCGGTGCCGCGCAGCCGGAGCAGGCGCTACCAGGTGCGCGCCCAGACGCAGGACTCCGCGCGGCGCAGGTTCTCCACCGCCTCTGCCGACAGGGGCTCGGAGGCGTCGGTGACGACGTAGCCGAGTCGGTCCCGTGTCGAGAGGTGCTGGCCGAGCACGTTGTCGCCCGCGGCGGCGAACACCGCGTTCAGCTCCGCGAGCACCCCGGGCTCGTTGCGGTGCAGGAAGCCGAGCCGCCGGCCGGGCGTGAGCGGTGGCGGCAGCACGTCGGGGAGGTTGACCGACAGTGCGGTGCTGCCCTCCTGGGCGAACCGGGCGAGCTTCTCCGCGACGAACCAGCCGATCTCCTCCTGCGCCTCCTGCGTGGACCCACCGATGTGCGGGGTCAGGATGACGTTGTCCAGGCCCCGCAGGACCGAGTCGAACGAGTCGCCCTGGGCCTTCGGCTCGGTGGGGAACACGTCGACGGCGGCACCGGCCACGTCGCCGGACAGGATCCGGTCGCGGAGGGCGTCGTAGTCGACGACCATCCCGCGCGAGGCGTTGATGAACATCGCGCGCGGCTTCATCTGGGCGAACTCGTCGGCGCCGAAGAAGCCGGCGTTGCCGGGCCGGCCGTCGACGTGGAGGCTGACGACGTCGGCGACCTCCAGCAGCTCCTTCAGCGACCGCATCCGGCGGGCGGTGCCGTGGGCCGGCCGGTCGGCGGTGTCGTAGAACACCACGCGCATGCCGAGCGCCTCGGCGACCGTCGACAGCTGGGTGCCGATGTTGCCGTAGCCCACGATGCCCAGGGTCCGGCCCCGGACCTCGTGGCTGCCCCGGGCCGACTTGTCCCAGACCCCGTCGTGCATCCGCTGGATCTTCTCGGGCAGCCGCCGCGCCAGCGCGATGATCTCCCCGATCACCAGCTCCACGACACTGCGCGTGTTGGAGTACGGCGCGTTGAACACCCCGATGCCCCGCTCGGCGGCGGCGCCGAGGTCGACCTGGTTGGTGCCGATGCAGAAGCAGCCGATCGCCTCGAGCCTCGGCGCCTCCGCGAGGACCCGCGCCGTGACGGTCGTGTTGGAGCGGATGCCGAGCAGGTCGACCTCGGCCAACGACGCGAGCAGCTCCACCTCGGAGAGGGAGCCGGCACGCAGCTCGACCTCGTAGCCCCGGCTCTCGAGGAGCTCGACGGCCGCTGGGTGGATGTTCTCCAGGAGCAGTGCCTTCACGGTGCCACCGTACGGCCAGAGCACGGTGTCGGGTGGACCGCGTCCGTCTCCGCCGGTCACAGCTCCTTGGCGAAGAACGCCTCGGCGTAGGGGTTGTCGTTGTAGCGCTCGATGCGCCGGTAGCCGGCGCGCTCGTACATCGCGACCGCCTCGACGAGCGTGCCGTTGGTGTCGAGCACCACGCGCGAGAAGCCCTGGCTTCCGGCCAGCTGCTCGAGGTGCCGGAGCATCCGGGCGCCGAGCCCCGCGCCGCGCCAGTCGGCATGAACCCACATCCGCTTGATCTCGGCGACGCCCGGTCCGACAGCCGGTCCGCCAGCCGGTCCGACGGCCGGGAGCGGGCGGATGCCGCCATAGGCCACCGGCTCTCCGTCGGAGGTCGCCAGGACGTACGTCGCCCCCGGCTCCGGCGCATCCGGCCCGCCCGGGTCGAAGCCGCCAGGGAAGCGGGCGTCCAGCTCGTCGAAGTAGCGCTGGGTCGCCGCGCGCGCCGCCGGCTCCGCGGGGTCGACGGTCCGCAGCCGGACGGTCGCCGCCCGCACCAGCAGGTCCGCGGTCGACAGCGCCTCGGCGAGGCGCTGCTGCTGGCGCGGCGTGAGCGGCTCGACCAGGCGCGCGGCGAGCCGCTCGGAGCGGCGGTCGAGGTCGTCGTACGCCCGCTGGCCGGCCGGCGTCAGCCGGACCAGGCGCACCCGGCGGTCGGCGCTGTCGGCAGCGGTCTGCACCAGGCCCTCGCTCTCCAGCGCACGGAGCATGCGGGAGAGGTGCCCGGAGTCCAGGTCCAGCCGCTCGCGCAGGGCGCGCGCCGAGGACCCTCCCGCCGAGCCGATCTCGAAGAGCAGCCGCGAGACGGCGACGGGGCGACCGGTGCCGAGGAAGGACTCGTCGAGGACGCCGATCCGCTGCGTGTAGGTGCGGTTGAAGCGGCGCAGCGCGGCGGTCAGCATTCTCGGACCGTAGTCAGAGGATGCGCTCGCCGCAAGCGCGGTCAGTTGTCGTCGACCTCGCCGCCGCGGTCCTCCTCGCCGCCCTGGTCCTGCTCCTCGGGCGCCGTCGAGGACCGGTCGTCGACCGGGTCGTTGGTCACGTCGTTCTGGCTGTCGTCGCCGCAGCCGCCGAGGGTGAGGGCCGCCACGAGGGCGAGCCCGGCAGCCGACCAGCGCGAGCCGTTCCTGTTCCAAGTCACGCCCGTGCAGTACCCGACCAGGCCGTCGGCAGCCGCCGCGGCTCCGGGCGGACGGCAGGCGGCGCCCCACCCGGGGGACACGTCCGGATGGGGCGCCGTGGCCACTGTGGCGTACGGAGCCGGCTGGTGGTGGCTACTTCCACACCTTCACGTAGTCGACCTCCATGGTGGCGGGCAGCGGCACCCGGCCGTCGTAGAGGTTGTGTCCGCCGCCGAGCGTCTGGGTCAGGTTGATGATGAACGGCTTCCGGAAGCTTGCCGCGCCGTCGGTGTTGACCAGGCACGTCTGGCCGTTCACGAGGACGGTGAGCCTGTCCGCGGTCCACTCCAACGTGTAGGTGTGCCACTGCCCTCGCGGGGCGTAGCAGTTCCACGCCGTGTTCAGGCCCGGCACGGACCCGCCGTTGTCGTCGGCGTTGTAGTGCAGGAACGGGACGGCGAGGTCGGGGTGGGAGGAGAACGTCTCGGCGATGTCGATCTCGCCGCTGGCCGGCCACGGGGTGTCGGCGGTGTAGCGGACGTCGGG
Source organism: Nocardioides proteolyticus (assembly GCF_051280635.3). NCBI lineage: Bacteria > Bacillati > Actinomycetota > Actinomycetes > Propionibacteriales > Nocardioidaceae > Nocardioides > Nocardioides proteolyticus. The sequence goes on from NZ_JBNBPO030000003.1 coordinate 60,502, forward strand.
CCACAGCCAGAACGCCTCGTGCAGGCCGGGGTCGCTGGCGGCCTGCACCCTGACCCGGGCCTCGAAGCGACCGTACTGCTGTCCCCAGCGGTAGTAGGTGCTCAGCCACGCACCGGCGTAGGAGCCGCGCGTCCCGTCGGCGCGGACGGGGCACTGCGCGGTGTCGGTGGTCCGGATCGCGCTGAGCCGCAGCACCCCCGACGTGAGCGAGATCGTCTCCGGTCGGGCCAGGGCGCACAGCTCGCCCGAGCCGGGCTGGGTGATGCCCGTCCACACCTGCGGGTCGAGCGAGGACCCGGAGAAGCTCTCCGCCAGGGTGCAGCTCCAGAACCCCTTCCCCTTCGCGACCCTCGGTCCGCAGGCGTCGCCCTTCGGGCCGGCGGCCGTCGCGGGGCCGGTGAACGGGCCGGGTGCGGTCGTGGCGATGGTCGCCACGAGGCACCCGAGCAACAGGACGACAGCCGAGAGCAGGCGCTTCATCTTCCCCCCAGAGCGGCGGACGACCGTGGCCCGCCGAGGGGAGGATACTGAGGAAACCCCCGCTTCGGGAGGGAATGCCCTGGATTCGGACCGGACGCGACACCCGCCGTCGCCCGAGAGGGAGACGGCCCACCGGCTGTGGGGCGCGGTGGGCCGCCTCCCGGGGACACACCTGCCCCGTCCTTCCCCCCGGATGACGGGACAGGTCGGCGACCGGCGGAGCACCGCCCGCCGCCGGTCTGAAAGTAGAGGCTTTCAGACTCCCCGGCAACCAGCCACGCGAGCGCGCCGGCAACGGAAAAGCCCCACCTGCGTCTTCGCAGGTGGGGCACCGGGGTGAGTAACGGGACTTGAACCCGCGACATCCGCGACCACAACGCGGCGCTCTACCAGCTGAGCTATACCCACCATCGGCCTGACGGCCGGGGACGAGTGTAGTGGCTTCGCCGTCGTGATCAGGAATCGGTGTCCACGGCGGCGTCACCGAGGCCGGTGATGGACCCGCCGTGGCGCGCGGCGACCTCCTTGGCGGCGTCGGAGTCCGGGCCGGGTGGCGGCACGAAGACGGTGTCGCGGTAGTACCGCAGCTCCTCGATGCTCTCCTGGATGTCGGCCAGCGCGCGGTGGTTGCCCCGCTTGGTGGGCGCGTTGAAGTACGCCTTCGGGTACCAGCGGCGGGCGAGCTCCTTGATCGAGGAGACGTCGACGATCCGGTAGTGGAGGAAGGCGTCGAGCCGGGGCATGTCCCGGGCCACGAACCCACGGTCGGTCGCGACCGAGTTGCCGGCGAGGGGAGGGCGGCTGTCCTTCGGGCAGTGCTCGGCGAGGTAGGCCATCACCTGCTCCTCGGCCTCCTGCAGGGTCACCCCGTGCTCGAGCTGGTCGAGCAGCCCGGAGGACTCGTGCATGGTGCGGACGAGGTCGATCATCTGGTCCAGCGACTCCGGCGGCGGCTTGACGACGATGTCGACGCCGTCGCCGAGCACGTTGAGGTCGAAGTCGGTCACCAGGGCGGCCACCTCGATCAACGCGTCGTTGACGAGGTCGAGCCCCGTCATCTCGCAGTCGATCCAGACCAGTCTCTCGTTCACGAGGCTGCACCTTACGCCGTACCGCCCCCAGGACCGCCCCTCCGGAGCGGCCTCTCAGGAGCCGCTCAGCGGAGCCCACTAGCCTCGGTGGAGTGAACGGCGCGCTGGCATGGGTGGGGCTGCTCGCCCGACTGGTCACCGGCGGCGTCTGGCTCGTCGCGGGCGCGCTGAAGATCGACGACCCGGACGCGAGCGTCGCCGCCGTCCGCGCCTACGAGCTGCTGCCGTCCTCGCTCGCCGAGGTCGTCGGTCTCGCGCTGCCCGGCATCGAGGTGGCGGTCGGGCTGGCGCTGGTCCTGGGCGTGGCCACGCGGTTCGCCGGAGCCGCCTCGGCCGTGCTGTTCCTGGCCTTCATCGTCGGCATCGCCTCGGTCTGGGCGCGAGGCATCGAGATCGACTGCGGCTGCTTCGGCGGCGGTGGCGCGCAGCCGGGCGCGGCGTCGGCCTACCCGTGGGAGATCGCCCGCGACGCCGCGCTGCTGGCCGCCTCCCTGGTGCTCGTGGCGCTGCGCCGCACGGCGCTCGCCCTCGATTCCGTACTGTTCGACCGTCGGCCCCGGGACCGCGTCGCCGAGGACCTGGGCCAGGAAGAAGGAGTGATCTGATGTCGTCGAGCTCGAAGGCCACCGCGCGGGCCAGGAAGTCGGCCGAGATGCGCGCGGCCCAGCTCAAGAAGGAGCGGCAGCGGCGGCTGCTGACCATCGGCGGCGTGGTGCTGGCGATGGCGCTGGTCGTCGGCGGCATCATCGGCTACACGGTCTGGCAGCAGAACGAGAAGGAGCAGGACCTCGAGGCGGCGGCAGGCCGGGCGAGCGACTACGGCGTGGCCATCGGACCGGAGGACGCACCGCACACCGTGGTGATCTACGAGGACTTCCTCTGCCCCTACTGCGGCGAGCTCGAGGACCGGACCCGCGACGACCTGGCGGAGCTCGCCGCCGACGACAAGGTCCGGGTGGAGTACCGCCCCTTCGAGCTGCTGAGCCAGGTGGGCGACTACTCCCTGCGCTCCACCAACGCGTTCGCCGTCGTGCTCGACGCGGCAGGTCCCGAGGTCGCGAAGAGGTACCACGACCTCCTCTTCGAGCACCAGCCCCCGGAGTCGGACCCCGACTCGGTCACCGACGAGGACCTGGTCGACCTGGCGGTCGAGGCCGGCGCCGAGGAGGCCGAGGTCCGCGACGGCATCGAGAGCCTGGCCCAGCGGTCCTGGGTCGACCAGGCCACGGCCGAGGCCACGGAGGCCGGCGTGTCCGGCACGCCCACCATCCTGGTCGACGGAGAGGTCTTCAACGACGGGCGCACCGTCGACGAGCTGGCCGCGAACCTGATCGCCGCAGTGGACTGAGGAGCACGCATGGACCTGACGGACTTCATCGCCGCACTGCCCAAGGCCGAGCTCCACGTCCACCACGTCGGCTCGGCGTCGCCTCGGATCGTCGCCGAGCTGGCCGAGCGCCATCCCGGCGTCGTGCCGGCGGATCCCGCCGCCCTCCGCGACTTCTTCGCGTTCCGCGACTTCGCCCACTTCATCGAGGTCTACCTGGCCGTCGTCGACCTGGTGCGCACGCCGGAGGACGTCCGCTACCTCACCTACGAGATCGCGCGCGAGCTGGCCGTCGAGCAGTCGGTGCGGTACGCCGAGCTCACCTGCACGCCGTACACGTCGGTGCTGCCGGACACGACCGACCGGGGCATGCCGATCGAGGCCTACACCGAGGCGATCGAGGACGCCCGGGTCGCCGCCGAGCGCGACCTGGGCATCGTGCTGCGCTGGATCTACGACATCCCCGGCGAGGCGGGCGTGCCGTCCGCGGACGCGACCCTGCGCTTCGCGCTGGACCACCGGCCCGAAGGTCTGGTCGCCTTCGGACTGGGTGGACCGGAGGTCGGCGTGCCGCGCGAGCAGTTCCGCTCCCACTTCGACCAGGCCAGGGCGGCCGGCCTGCACTCCGTGCCGCATGCGGGCGAGACGACCGGTCCCGCGACCATCTGGACGTCGCTGCGCGACCTGGGTGCCGAGCGGATCGGTCACGGCACGTCGGCGGCCCAGGACCCGGAGCTGCTCGCCCACCTCGCCGAGCGGGGGATCCCGCTGGAGGTGTGCCCGTCGTCCAACGTCGCCACCCGCGCGGTGGCGTCCCTGGCGGAGCACCCGCTGCCGCAGTTCGTCGAGGCGGGCGTGGTGGTGACGATCAACTCCGACGACCCGCCGATGTTCGGCACCACGCTGAACCGGGAGTACGAGATCGCAGCCGAGCTGCTCGGTCTCGACCGGGCCGGCGTCGCCGAGCTGGCGCGCGCGGCCGTGCGCGCGTCGTTCGCCCCCGACGACGTCAGGGCGCGGCTGCTCCAGGAGATCGACGACCACGCCTGACCGGCCGCCGAGAAGGGGACGAAGGCGGACGGGGCCCCGCGGATCTCATACTTCCGCGGGGCCACTGTCCTTTGTAGGGCCGCACGTGCCCGCCGAGGCGGAGGCGCGCCGTCCGGCGGGTCAGCCGGCGTCGCGCATCGTCCGCGCGCGGGCGTAGGAGCGCTCACGCAGCCGCTCGACCCAGGTGTACTGCTGCAGGCCGGGCAGGGGGTTGAGCACCGGGTCGAAGGAGACCTGCTCCCCCTCGGGCAGCGGGTCGTCGAGGGTGAGCTCGCCGAGCGTGTGCCAGCCCTTGCCCATCGGGGCCCAGCACAGCTCGTACCCGCGCTCGTCGATCGGCCGGGCGCCGAGCACGACCGGGCCGATCGGGCTGCGGTAGGGGAGGAGGCTGGTGAGCGGCCAGTCGGGGTTCCATGACGGCATCAGCAGGTGGCGGGTCACCCGGTCCCAGCCGGTGGTGGCGAGCAGCAGGTCGCCGTACCTGGTCTGGCCCTTGCGCAGGCGGAGTGCGAGGCCGTGGATGTCGGGAATCGGGTGCGGGAGGCCGATGGCGCGGGAGACGCGGACCAGCACCTCGTCCTGGCCGGGCTGGTCGAACCACGGCACGCCGGTGTTCTCCTCGGACCCCGGGCGCACGAGTCGCCCGCTGAACATCTCCCCGTCGGGATGCAGCGGCTTCTCGCTCGGCCGGATCGCCGCGAGACCGCTGGTGATCGAGGAGAGCGCGCGTCCGGCGGCGTCGGCAGCAGTGGTGATCACGGGATTGGCCATGCCGTGCTCGGTACCCGCTGCCGACGCAGCGATAACGGTCGGCCGACGTGTGGTCGGTCAGCGCCCCCGGCAGGAGTCGAACCCGCAACCAGCCGGGTAGAAACCGGCTGCTCTATCCAATTGAGCTACGGAGGCTCGGCGCGCGCCCAGTATCCCACCGACCGACCGACGGGGAGTGGGAATATACCCGCGGGGGGTATATGTTCGGTGGTCATGAGCCCACGCAACGCCATCGCAGCGAGCGCAACGCTGCACTGCCTCACCGGCTGCGCCATCGGAGAGATCCTCGGCCTGATGATCGGCACCGCGATCGGCCTCTCCGCCGGGGCGACCATCGCCCTGGCGGTCGGCCTCGCCTTCCTGTTCGGCTACCTGCTGTCGTCGCTTCCTCTGCTGCGGGAGGGGATGCGGCTCGGCCAAGCCCTCCGGCTGGTGCTCGCCGCCGACACCATCTCCATCGTGGTGATGGAGGTCGTCGACAACTCGGTGATGGCCGCCGTGCCCGGCGCCATGGACGCCGGCCTGGTGAGCCCGGTCTTCTGGATCGCCATGATCGTCGCCCTCTCCGCCGCCTTCGTCGCGGCGTTCCCCGTCAACCGCTACCTCATCGAGCGCGGCAAGGGGCACGCCCTCCACCACGCCCACCACGGCGGCGGCGACACGTCCCACGCCTCCCACTCGGCGACCGCCCCGCACGACCCCCAGCAGGGTCACGCCGGCCACGGCGGGCACCAGCACCACGGATCGGAGCACTGACCATGAACACCAACACTCTCGCCGCGGGCGTGATCGGCTTCCTGCTCGGCGGGCTCGTGGTCTCCACGGCCGCGTCGCTGCAGGACGACGGCGAGCCGGCCCCCAGCCACGGGGTCGGCCAGCACGTCGTCGTCGAGTCGCGCTGAGCCCCAGGAGTCCCACGGGGCGCACGGGGCGCCCACGGGGGCCGTAGCCTCCCACCGTGCCCACGCGTCACCTCGTCGACCCCGACCTGCTGCCCTTCGTCGACTCGCTGCCGCCCCTGGACCTCGACGCGGAGGCCCTCACCGAGACCCGGGAGCTGTTGGGCCGGATGATCGCGGCCACGCCCCTGGACCATGCTGGCTGCCGCCTGACGCGTGCGACGGCGCGCTCGGCCCAGGAGGAGTACGACGTCCCGCTGGTCGTCGTCCGGCCGGACGCGACCGACCGGCCGGCAGGTCGCGCGGCGCTGGTCTGGATGCACGGTGGCGGCTATCTCGTCGGTCAGGCCGAGCAGGAGGTCCCGTTCCTCGCGGACCTCGCCGTCGAGCTCGGCGTGGTCGGCGTCAGCGTCGACTACCGGCTGGCGCCCGAGCACCCCCATCCCGCGCCGGTCGAGGACTGCTACGCGGCCCTCCGCTGGGTGCACCAGCACGCGGACGAGCTGGGCGTCGACCGCGCGCGGGTCCTGGTCGGTGGCGAGAGCGCCGGCGGGGGACTGGCGGCCGCGCTCAGCACCCTGGCCCGCGATCGAGCGGAGCTGGCCGTCGCCAAGCAGGTGCTCGTCTACCCGATGCTCGACGACCGCACCGCGGCGCCGGGCGCCGAGCTGAGCCCCTTTGCCGGGCAGTTCATGTGGACCCCCGGCTCCAACCGGTTCGGCTGGCGCAGCCTGCTCGGCAGGGAGCCGGGAGGCCCGGGGGTGTCGCCGTACGCCTCGCCGGCGCGCGCGGAGGACCTGCGCGGCCTGCCGCCCACCTATCTCGAGGTCGGCAACCTCGACCTCTTCCTCGACGAGGACATCGCCTACGCCCGCCGCCTGATCCACGCCGGTGTGCCCACCGACCTCCACGTGATCGCAGGCGCGGTCCACGGCTACAAGCACGCCGGCGACCTGCCCATCTGCCGGGCCCACGTGGCGCGGGTCCGGGACGCGGTCGGGTCGGTCGGGTCGGTCGCCTCGGCGTGATCCGCGCCGGCGGGCCCGCTTCGTTGGTCAAGTGACTGGACGCCTGTCCAGTGCGATGCGATGCTGGCCGGGTGACCAGCAGCCCAGCCCAGGACCTGCCCGAGCTCGCCTGCTACGGCCTCGCCGGCCACACCTCGACTCCCCGCGACCTCCTCGGCGAGGTGCGCGAGGCCGAGCGGATGGGCATCGGCTCGTTGTTCCTGTCCGAGCGCTTCAACGTCAAGGACGCCGGCGTGATGGCGGGCGCGGCCGCGGCCGCGTCCGAGCGGATCGGCATCGCGACCGCCGCCACCAACCACAACACCCGGCATCCGCTGGTCACCGCGACCCTGGCGACCACGATGCACCGGCTCACCGGCGGCCGCTACGCGTTCGGGCTCGGTCGCGGCTTCGACCTCCTGTTCGACGTGATGGGGCTGCGTCGGGTGACCGGCGCGCAGCTGGAGGACGCGATCTCGATCTACCGGCGGCTCTGGCGGGGCGAGGCGTTCGGTCACTCCGGTCCTGCGGGCGACTATCCCTACCTCTCCCAGGACCCCTCCTTCGCCGAGGACATCCCGGTGCTGATGATGGCGATCGGCGAGCGGTCCCTGGCCCTGGCCGGCCGGGTGGCCGACGGCGTCGTGCTCCACACCTTCCTCACCGACGAGACCCTCGCGCGCGCCGTCACCACGGTCCGCACGGCAGCCGAGCGGGCCGGCCGCGACCCGGCGTCCGTGCGGATCTGGTCGGTCCTGGCCACGGTGGAGGACTCGATCCCGGAGGAGGCCCGGCTGCGCAAGCTGGTCGGCCGGCTCGCGACCTACCTGCAGGGGTACGGCGAGGTGCTGGTGCGCGCCAACGGATGGTCGCTGGACGCCCTCAAGAGGTTCCGCGAGCACCCGCTCGTCACGGACTCCTCCGGGGCCTTCGACGCGGTCGGCACGGTCGCGGAGCTGTCCCGGCTGCGTGACGAGGCGCTTCCCGTCGAGTGGCTCGAGGCGTCGGCAACCGGTCCGGCGGACCGGTGCGCCCGCCGGATCCAGGACCAGCTCGACGCCGGCGCCGACTCCGTCGTGCTGCACGGTGCGACCCCGAGCGAGCTCGTGCCGGTGGTCGACGCGTGGCGCCCGGAGCGGGACGCGGGTGCCCTCGCCGGCCTGCCCACCAACCCCGGCTGGACGGCCGCCGGACTCGCGGGAGCACGACGATGACCGCGCCGACCGGGCTGCGTCCCAGCCCGGACCTCGTCACCGAGGTCGCCGAGCTGACTCCCGCCTGGCTGAGCGGGGCGCTCGGCGCCGAGGTGACCGCGGTGAGCGCGACGCCGGTCGGCACCGGCCAGATCGGCACCTGCTACCGGTTGGCCCTGAGCGGCGACCCCGCGCTGCCCGCCAGCGTGCTGGCGAAGCTGCCGGCCGTCGACCCTGCGGCGCGGGCGCTGCTCGCCAACCCCTACCGCACGGAGGTGCGGTTCTACGCGAGCATCGCGCCGACGGTCGCGGTCCGCGTCCCGCGCCTGCACTACGCGGCCGTCGCGTCCGACGGCGGCGACTTCGTGCTCCTGCTGGAGGACCTGGCTCCCGCGGCGCAGGGCGACCAGATCGCGGGCTGCTCGGTCGCGCAGGCCGAGGACGCGGTGATCAACCTCGCGGGCCTGCACGGTCCTCGCTGGTGCGATCCCGCGCTGCTCGACATCGAAGGCATGGCCCTCAACGGACCGGAGGACGCGGAGCTGCTGGCGGACCTCCTCGGGCCGGCCGTGGAGCTGTTCCTCGCCAACCTCGGTGACCTGCTGTCGGTCGAGGACGCCGCGACGGTGCGGGACATCCCGTCGCTGATCGCGCGCTGGGCGCTCGGCCGGTCCGAGCGGTTCGGCCTGGTGCACGGTGACTACCGGCTGGACAACCTGCTGTTCCCCGCCGACGGCGGCCCGGGAGTGGTGGCGGTGGACTGGCAGACGCTCTCGCTCGCCCTCCCGGCACGGGACTTGGCGTACGTCGTGAGCACCAGCCTCGACCCCGCGGAGCGGCGAGCGGCCGAGCGGTCGCTGGTCGCGGCCTACCACGCGGCGCTCACGGTTCACGGCGTGGCGTCGTACTCCCTGGAGGAGTGCTGGGACGACTACCGCTTCGCGATGCTCCAGGGGCCGCTGGTCTCGGTGTTCGGGCAGGCCTACGGCACGCGCACCGAGCGGGGGGATCGCATGTTCGCGGTGATGACGGCCCGCTGCTGCGCTGCGATCCGTGAGCTGGGGACGCTCGAGCTGGTCTGAGACGCCGGTGGACGACGCCCGGGAGCCCTCAGCCCTGGAGCCGCGCCATCCACTCCTCGACGGCGTCGGGGGTGCGAGGCAGGGCGGACGACATGTTGCGGACGCCGTCGGCGGTGACGACGACGTCGTCCTCGATCCGGATGCCGATGCCGCGGAGCTCCTCGGGGACGAGCAGGTCGTCGGCCTGGAAGTAGAGGCCGGGCTCCACGGTGAGGACCATGCCCTCGGCGAGGGTGCCGTCGCGGTAGGAGTCGGGCGCGGCCTGGCCGCAGTCGTGGACGTCCATGCCGAGCATGTGGCTGGTGCCGTGGAGCGTCCACCGCGCGTAGACCCGGGAGTCGGGGGAGAGCGCCTCGTCGACGGAGACGGGGAGCAGTCCGAGGTCGCCCAGGCCGTGCGCGAGGACCTCCATCGCCGCCTCGTGGCCGGCGAGGAACCGGGCACCGGGCCGGAGCGCGGCCAGCCCGGCCTCCTGCGCCTGCAGCACCAGGGAGTAGAGGTCGCGCTGGAGGGAGGTGAACGTGCCGGAGACGGGCAGCGTGCGCGTCACGTCGGCGGTGTAGAGGTTGTGGCCCTCGACCCCCATGTCGCAGAGCACCAGCTCGCCCGGGACGATCGGGCCCGAGTTCTCGATCCAGTGCAGCGTGGTGGCGTGGGAGCCGCCGGCGACGATCGAGTCGTAGCCCAGGTCGTTGCCCATCGTGCGGGCCCGGCGGAAGAAGGTGCCCTCGAGCCAGCGCTCGCCGTGCTCGACGACCCGCGGCCACTCGCGCACGCAGTCCTCGAAGCCGAGCACCGTCCAGTCCACCGCGCGCTGCAGCTCGTCGAGCTCCCAGGCGTCCTTGACCAGCCGCATCTCCGACGCGACCCGCGCGAGCTCGCGGTCCCTGGCCTCGTCGGCCGGCACGCTCGAGTCGACCACCGGGGACACCCCGCGCAGCACGCGGGTCTTGGCGGCATCCGACAGGTCGAGCCGGTCGACATGGCGCACCGGCAGGTCGAGGGCGGCCTCCAGCTCCGCGGCCGACGGCCGCTTGCCTGCCCAGAGGGCGCCGTACTGCCGGTCGCGGAAGAACTCGTCGCTCTCGCGGCCCGCCCGGGGTCGCGCGTAGAGCACCGAGGACCCGTCGGGCTCGATCACCAGCACCGCGTCGGAGGTCTGGTTGCCGGAGAAGTAGGCGTGCGCGGTGTCGGCGCGGAAGCGGTAGTCGGTGTCGTAGGCGCGGACCTTGTAGCCGCCGGCGGGCAGCACCAGCCGCTCGCCCGGGAACGCCGCTGCGAGCCGGGCCCGCCGCTCGGCCGCGACCGCGGCGACGGGGTGGCGCTCGACGACCTCGTCGCGGTCGTCCCAGCCCGTGCGCATGAACGCGGCGTACGCCTCCGGGACCGCCGGGTCGTGCTGCTCGACGTTGGTGGTCGGCGTGGTGTCCGGGGTCTCTTCACTCACCCCGCCACTGTACGCCGCGTCCGGGGCGCCCGGTCCGGTCCCGATAGGCTGCCGTCCATGTCAACGTCGTCCCGCGACAGCGTCGCGTTCACCGTCGTGGTGACCGCCGCCGTCGCCGTCGGGGCGCTGGTGACGGTGACCGTGCTCGCGCTCAGTGGCGCGCCCGACATCACGCTGCTCGCGGCGGCGCTGGCAGCCCTGCCGGTCGGGCCGGTCGTCGCGGCCTACCTGTGGCTCGACCGCTACGAGCCCGAGCCCAAGACGAACCTCGCGCTGGCGCTGCTGTGGGGAGCCTTCGTCGCGACCGTCGCCGCCGTCGTCGTCCAGGGACTGGGCGGGCTGCTGGTCGGCTGGACCGACACCTTCTCGCTCGCCGTCGCGGCCCCGGTCGTCGAGGAGGCCACCAAGGGCCTGTTCCTGCTCCTCCTCCTGTGGTGGCGCCGCGCCGAGTTCGACGGGATCCTCGACGGCCTCGTCTATGCCGGGATGGTGGGCGTGGGGTTCGCCTTCACCGAGAACATCCTCTACCTCGCCGCCGCCTACAACGGCACCGACGGCCTCGGGCCCGGCGGCATCGAGGCGGTCACCGGCACGTTCCTGCTCCGGTGCGTGGTCAGCCCGTTCGCGCACCCGCTCTTCACGGCCTTCCTGGGCGTCGGCATCGGCCTGGCCGTGGCCTCCCGCAGCAGGGCCGTACGCGTGCTGGCGCCGGTGGGCGGCTACGCCGCCGCGGTCCTCGCGCACGGGCTGTGGAACGGCTCCACAGTCCTCGGCTTCGGGGGCTTCGCGGTCGTCTACGTGGTGATCATGGCCCCGGCCTTCGTCGGGATGATCGCCCTCGCCTGGTGGTCGCGGGAGACCGAGGCGCACCTCCTGCGGATGGCCCTCGCCGACGCGGCCAGCCGCGACCTGATCCCGGCCACCGACATCGGGTGGGTCGTGGACCTGCGGGCCCGGCGCCTGGCTCGCAGACACGCCCGGGCGACCGGCGGCCCGGCCGCCGAGCGGGCGATGCGTGACTACCAGCAGGCCGCGATCGAGCTCGCCTACCTGCACCATCGCCTGCTCCGCGGCACCGCGCCGCCGGACTGGCAACACCGCGGGCAGGGCTTCCTCGGCCGCATCCAGGCGGCTCGCCCCCGCATCGCGTTCCCCGGACAGGTGGTGCCCCAGCGATGACACCCGGACATCAGGCCTCGACGAGCGGCGTCGACCTCACCGGCGACGAGCTCGCCGGCAAGCTGCTGACCGAGGTGGTCCGGCTGCACGGCTCGCTGCGCAGCGCCCCGCTGCCGCTCGACCTGCCGGGCGTCGGCCCGCTGCGCGAGGCGCGCGAGCAGGTCATCGAGCAGCTCGAGGACTACATCATCCCGCGGCTCACCGAGCTCGGCGCTCCGCTGCTGGTCGTGGTGGGCGGCTCCACCGGCGCCGGCAAGTCCACCCTGGTCAACACCCTGGTCGGCGAGAAGGTCACCACGCCCGGGCTGCTCCGGCCGACCACCATGTCGCCCGTCCTCGTGCACCACCCCGACGACGCCCGGTGGTTCGGGCCCGAGCGGCTGCTGCCGGACCTGCGCCGGGTCGCGCAGCCGACGACCGACCAGAGCTCGATCCAGCTGGTGGCGAGCGCACGCGTGCCCAAGGGGCTGGCGATCCTCGACGCCCCCGACGTCGACTCCGTCGAGACGCGCAACCGCGAGCTCGCGCGCCAGCTGCTGGCCGCCGCCGACCTGTGGCTGTTCGTGACCTCCGCCGCCCGCTACTCCGACCAGGTGCCGTGGGAGCACCTGAAGCTCGCCGTCGACCGCAACACCGCGGTGGCCCTGGTGCTCAGCCGGACGCCGACGGAGGACGCGGCGACCGTGTCGGTGCACCTCGCCCGGATGATGGCGGCCCGGGGGCTCAAGGACAGCCCGCTCTTCGCGGTCGCCCACGGCACGGTGAGCGACGACGGCCTGCTGCCCGCGTCGTACGCCGCGGAGGTGCGGGGCTGGCTCGAGGCCCTGGCGGCCGACGCCGCGGCCCGGCGCGAGATCGTCAACCAGACCGTCGCCGGCGCCGTGCGGACCGTGACCCGGAAGGCGTTCCCCATCGCCGACGCCGCCGCCCTCCAGGTCGACGCGGTCGCCGATCTGCTCGGCCTCGCCGACCGCGTGTACGACGACGCGCAGGCCGGCCTCCTCGCCGCCGCCGCCGACGGCACGCTGCTGCGCGGTGACCTGCTCGCCCGGTGGCAGGAGTTCGTGGGCTCCGGCGAGCTGGTGCGGACGCTGGAGGCGAAGGTGGGCTTCGTGCGCGAGCGCCTCGTCAACGCCATCAAGGGCAAGCCGCAGCAGGCGGAGCGGGTCGGGCTCGCCATCGAGATGGCGCTCGAGACCCTCGTCGCCGACCGTGCCGACCGTGCCGCCGCAGCCGCCGCGAGCGCCTGGCGCGAGAAGGGCCACGGCGAGGCGCTGCTCGCGGCCACCGCCGACGACCTCTCCCGCGCCGGGAGGGGCCTGCGCCGCCGTACCGAGCAGGAGGTCCGTGGCTGGCACGACGAGCTGCAGGAGCTGGTCAAGGGGGAGGCCGACGACGTGCGGCACAGCTCCCGGTTCCTGGCCATCGGGGTCCGCGGCCTCGCGGTGACGCTGGCCGTCGTGGCACTCGGCGGTGACTCGCCGGGCCAGGCGGCCGACTCCGTGCGCCTGGGCAGGGGGCTCCTCGACACCACCCTCGGCCGTGCCGCGGCCGACCGCCTGGTCGAGCAGGCCCGCGGCACGCTCGCGCGCCGGCTCACCACGTTGCTGGGGGAGGAGCGGGCTCGCTACCTTGCCCCGGCGGCGCAGTGGCAGCTGAAGCCGGACGCGCCCGACCAGCTGCGCCAGGCGGCGCGCCGGGTCGACGACCTGCGGTTCGCCGCTGCGAAGAAGGGAACTGGGGGACACCTGTGACGCAACGTCTCGAGGACGCGGTGCCGGCCGACCTGGCGATCAGGGGCACCCCGATCGCCGACCGGGTCGCGGGCCTCGGCGACGCCGTCGTCGCAGCCCGGGGCCGGGTCGAGGAGCCGGTGCTTGACGACGTCGCCGCCAGCGCCGACCGGGCCACCGCACGGCTCAAGCTCTCGGCCCGGCACACCGTGGTCGCGATCGCCGGGGCCACCGGCTCCGGCAAGTCCTCGACCTACAACGCGCTGACCGGCCTCGAGCTCTCCTCGGTCGGCATCCGCCGCCCGACCACGTCGTGGGCCACGGCGACCGTCTGGGGCAGCGAGGGAGCCGAGGAGCTCCTGGACTGGATCGGCATCCCGCCGCGCCACCAGACCATGCGCGACTCGATGCTCGACACCGAGCGCCACGACAAGGACCTCGACGGCGTCGTGCTGCTCGACCTGCCCGACCACGACTCGACCGAGGTCTCCCACCACCTCGAGGTCGACCGGCTGGTGGCCGTCGCCGACCTGCTGGTGTGGATCCTCGACCCGCAGAAGTACGCCGACGCCGCCGTCCACGACCGCTACTTCCGGCCGATGGCCACCCACCAGGACGTCATGCTCGTGGCCCTCAACCACATCGACACGGTGCCGGAGGACCGACGTGCGTCCATGGTGGAGGACGTACGACGCCTCCTCGCCGCCGACGGCCTGCCCGACGTGCCCGTGCTCGCCGTCTCGGCCAAGGAGGGCATCGGCATGGACGCCCTCCGGGAGGAGATCCGGAGCCGGGTCGAGGGCAAGCGCGCCACCACCGCGCGCGCCGAGGCCGACGTCGCTGCGGCGGCCGCCCGGCTGGAGGTCGCCGGGGGCGCCGGCCCGGCGCACGAGCTGACCACCCAGCGGGTCCGCGACCTCGAGGACGCCGCCGCCGACGCGGCCGGGGTGCCGGTCGTGGTCGACGGCGTCGAGCGCACCGTCCGCGCCAAGGCGAGACGAGCGGTCGTGTGGCCGCCGCTGCTCTCGCTGCTGCGCCGGGACCCCGAGCTCGAGGGACTGGACCGGCCCGCCGTGGCGCCGGTCGACCGCGCCACCGTCGACACCGCGATCCGCGGGCTGGTCGACGAGGTGACCGGCGGGATGGGTGCGCGCTGGGCCGGCATGGTGCGCGACGTCGCGACCGGGCGGCTCGACGAGGTCGACGACCGGCTCGACCGCGAGCTCGGACGGGTCGACGTGACCCGCCGGCTCCCGCTCTGGGTCCCCCTGGTGCGGCTGCTCCACGGTCTGCTGCTGCTCGCCCTCGTGGGTGGGCTGGCCTGGTGGGGGCTCGCCGCGGTCCGCGACCGGCTCGGCGACCTGCCCGAGATCGCGGGCTACCCCGTGCCGCCGGTGCTGGCCGTCGCCGGACTGGTGCTGGGCCTGCTGCTCGCGGCGGTCGGTCGGGTGCTCGCCGGCCGGCTGGCGCGCCGGCGCGCGGACGAGATCGAGGACGAGCTGCGCAGCGCGGTGCAGCGGGTGCTCGAGGCGGAGGTGGTCCGACCGGTCCGCGAGGAGCTGGCCGCGTTCGCCGGGTTCCGCCGGGGCATCGCGGCCGCGAAGGGCTGAGTCGCCACACCAGCCCCACCCCGCGCCGCCGCGCCTCCACAGGACCGGGCGTCGTACTCGTCCTGCACAGGGGCCCGCGGCTGCCTGCCCCGGTGTCGGTCCCGCGGCGTGGACTCGGGCGTGACCGGTCACGGAGGTGACCCGGCAGACGAACGAGAGGACAGACGATGGCCAACGACACCATGGTCACCATCCAGGGCTGGATCGGGAACGTGCCGATGATGCGCGACGTCAGCGGTCACCCGGTGCTGAACTTCCGCGTGGGCTCGACCCCGCGGCGGCGCAAGCCGTCGACCAACGAGTGGGTCGACGGGGAGACCCAGTGGTACGGCGTCAGCGCCTGGCGCCGGCTGGCCGAGCACGCCGCGAAGTCGCTCAAGCAGGGCGACCCCGTGCTCGTCCACGGACGGCTGAACCACCGCACCTACGTGAACAAGTCGGGGATCGAGGTGGTCGCCCTCGAGATCGACGCGATCACCCTCGGCCACGACCTGAGCCGTGGTGTGGCGACCTTCCTGAAGGCGTCCCGCGCGCCGGAGCCGCCGGGCGACGCGGTCGCACCCGAGGCCTCCCGCCCGGCCGCCTGAGCCGCGGCGCCCGGCCGTGTCCGGCGACCACCCCGGGCACGGCCGGTCGCCGGTCGCTGCGTAGCCTTGCCCCATGGCGGAATACGTGCTGTCCCTGCGCAACGTGCGGAAGGCCCACGGCGACAAGGTCGTCCTCGACAACGTCACCCTGTCGTTCCTCCACGGCGCCAAGATCGGCGTCGTCGGTCCCAACGGCATGGGGAAGTCGTCGCTGCTCAAGCTGATGGCCGGCCTCGACCAGCCCAACAACGGCGACGTCATCCGCGACCCCGACGCCACGGTCGGGATGCTCCAGCAGGAGCCGCCGCTCAGCGAGGGCCGGACCGTGCTCGAGAACGTCGAGGAGGCCGTCGCCGACATCCTGGCCAAGAAGGCCCGGCTCGACGAGGTCTACGCCGCCATGGGCGAGCCGGACGCCGACATCGACGCGCTCTCCGAGGAGGCGGGCAACCTCCAGAGCGAGCTGGACGCGGCCAACGTCTGGGACCTCGAGAGCCGCCTCGAGCAGGCCATGGACGCGCTGCGCTGCCCGCCGCCCGACGCCCTCGTCGACAACCTCTCCGGAGGTGAGCGACGCCGGGTCGCGCTCTGCAAGCTGCTGCTCCAGCAGCCCGACCTGCTGCTCCTCGACGAGCCCACCAACCACCTCGACGCCGAGTCGGTCCAGTGGCTCGAGGGCCACCTGAAGAGCTATCCGGGCGCCGTGCTGGCCGTCACCCACGACCGCTACTTCCTCGACAACGTCGCCCAGTGGATCGCCGAGGTCGACCGCGGCTCGATCCACGGCTACGAGGGCAACTACTCCACCTACCTGGAGACGAAGAAGGAGCGGCTCAAGGTCGAGGGCGCCAAGGACGCCAAGCGCGCCAAGATGCTGGAGAAGGAGCTGGAGTGGGTGCGCTCCAACGCCAAGGCCCGGCAGACCAAGTCCAAGTCCCGGCTGGCGCGCTACGAGGAGCTGGCGGCCGAGGCCGACAAGGCGCGCAAGATCGACAGCGCGGAGATCAACATCCCGCCCGGTCCGCGGCTCGGTGACGTGGTGCTCGAGGCCAAGGGCCTCACCAAGAGCTTCGACGACCGCACGCTGTGGAACGAGATCTCCTTCTCCCTGCCCCGCGCCGGCATCGTCGGGATCGTCGGCCCCAACGGCGTCGGCAAGACCACGCTGTTCCGGATGATCACCGGCAGCGAGCAGCCCGACGCCGGCGAGCTGGTCGTCGGCCAGACGGTGAAGATCTCCTACGTCGACCAGAGCCGGGGTGGGATCGACCCCGACAAGAACGTCTGGGAGGTCGTCTCCGACGGGCTCGACTTCATCAAGGTCGCCAACTTCGAGATGAACAGCCGCGCCTACGTCGCGTCGTTCGGGTTCAAGGGACCCGACCAGCAGAAGAAGGCCGGCGTCCTCTCCGGTGGCGAGCGCAACCGGCTCAACCTGGCGCTGACCCTCAAGCAGGGCGGCAACCTGCTGCTCCTCGACGAGCCGACCAACGACCTCGACGTCGAGACCCTGTCGTCGCTGGAGGACGCGCTGCTCGACTTCCCCGGCTGTGCGGTGGTCACCTCGCACGACCGGTGGTTCCTCGACCGCGTCGCCACCCACATCCTCGCCTGGGAGGGCACCGAGGACGACGAGGGCGCGTGGTTCTGGTTCGAGGGCAACTTCGCCTCCTACGAGGAGAACAAGATCGAGCGACTCGGTGTCGAGGCGGCCCGCCCCCACCGCGTCACCCACCGTCGCCTCACCCGCGACTGACTCTTCTGGCCGAGCGCGTCTTCGGCGCTGACCAGGCGAGCAAGCTCGCCAGCGGCGCCTCCCGCCGCGCTGCCGGCCGGGTTGCATCTGGCCGAGCGCGTCTTCGGCGCTGACCAGGCGAGCAAGCTCGCCGGCGGCGCCTCCCGCCGCGCTGCCGGCCGGGTTGCATCTGGCCGAGCGCGTCTCCGGCGCTGACCAGGCGAGCAAGCTCGCCGGCGGCGCCTCCCGCCGCGCTGCCGGCCGGGTTGCATCTGGCCGAGCGCGTCTCCGGCGCTGGTTGGGCGAGCCTGGGCGGACCGGCTACCGCTCGTGGCGGAGCTCGCGTTCGGGGTGGTCGGCGATCAGCCGGTCCGCGACCGCGTCCATCACCCGGCGCACGGCCGCGAAGTCCTCGGGCGTCGCCAGGTCCACGAAGTAGTCGCGCACCGTCTCGACATGGTCCGGCGCGGCGGTGGCGAGCAGCTCCGAGCCGCCCCGGGTGAGCTGGGCGACCACGCCCCGGCCGTCGTCGGGCGATCCGGTGCGCTCGACCAGCCCGGCCGCCTCCATCCGCTTGACCGTGTGGGTGACCCGGCTGCGGCTGTGGGCCAGGGCGGCGGCGAGCCGCGCCATGCGCAGCTGGCCGCCCGCCTCGGAGAGCCGCACCAGGATCTCGTACTCGACGGCCGAGATGCCGTGGGCGCGGCGGAGGTCGTCGTCGATGCGGTCGCGCAGCAGCGTCGTGCCGAGCATGAACGCACGCCAGGTCTGCTGCTGCTCCTCGTCGAGCCACCGCGGCTCGTGGCCCGACGCCACGCGCCCGGTGTCCTCGTGATCCACGCGCGCCACTATAAGAGCCGTCCCCACGTCCGGCGGCACCACGCCGTCGGCACCGGCCTCACCGGGCCGCTCCCAGGTCATGCCGCATCAGCACCCGGGGGTGGCCGGAGAGCACCGACGTCGTGTCCGTGACGTAGCGGAAGCCGGCCGCCTCGAAGTTCCTCCGCAGACCCGGATAGGCCATCGTCAGGTCGACCCGGGCACCGCGGTTGTCGAGCGGGTAGGCCTCCAGCGCGGGCGCGCCGTGGTCGCGTGCGAAGTCGACCGCGCCGGAGATCAGCGCGTGCGAGACGCCCCGGCCGCGGTGGCCGGGCCGGACCCGGATGCACCACACCGACCAGACCGGGAGGTCGTCGACCGTCGGGATCCTGCGGTTGCGCGCGAAGGTGGTGTCGGCGCGCGGCGCGACGGCCGCCCAGCCGACGGGCTCCTCGGCGGCCCCGTCGGTTCCGTCGGGCTCATCGGTGCCGGTGGTGGCGTAGGCGATGACGCCCAGCGGGCCCTGCTCCAGCAGCCGGGCGACATAGGCACCGCGGGCGGGTCCGCGGAGCTCGTTGTTGAGCTTGGAGGGGATCCGGTAGCTCAGGCACCAGCAGACGCTCGCGTCGGGCCGCTTGGGTCCCACGAGCGCCCGGACGTCCTCGAAGTCGACGGCGGGCCGCACCTCGATGCTCATGCACCGAGGCTACGGCCCGTCGCCGACAGCTCGGCTCAGCCCAGACGCTCCAGGATCATCGCCATCCCCTGGCCGCCGCCGACGCACATGGTGATGAGGCCGGTGGACTTGTCGTGCCAGTCGAGGGAGTTGAGCATGGTGTTCTGCAGGCGCGCGCCCGTCATGCCGAACGGATGGCCCACCGCGATCGCGCCGCCGTTGATGTTGAGCTTGTCCATGTCGATGCCGAGGTCCTCGGCGGAGGGCAGCACCTGCGCGCCGAACGCCTCGTTGATCTCGACCAGGTCGATGTCGTCGATCGTCATGCCGGCGTACTTCAGCGCGTTGCGGGTCGCCTCCACCGGGCCCAGGCCCATCGTCTCGGGCGAGATGCCGGAGACGCCGGTCGACACGATCCGCGCCAGCGGGGTCAGGCCCAGCTCGGCCGCCTTGGTGTCGGACATGATCACGACGGCGGCGGCACCGTCGTTCAGCGGGCAGCAGTTGGCGGCCGTCACCACGCCGTCGGGACGGAACACCGGCTCGAGGTCCTTGACCTTGTCGTAGGTGACGCCGGCCCGCGGACCGTCGTCCTTGCTCACGACCGTGCCGTCCGGCAGGGTCACCGGAGTGATCTCGCGGGCCCAGAACCCGTCGTTGATGGCCTTCTCGGCCAGGTTCTGCGAGCGGACGCCGAAGTGGTCGAGGTCCTCGCGCTTGAGCCCGCGCAGCCGGGCGACGTTCTCGGCGGTCTGCCCCATCGCGATGTAGATGTCCGGCAGCTCGCCGTCCTGCCGCGGGTCGTGCCAGTCCTTGCCGCCCTTGGCGTACTCCTCGGTGCGCTTCTGGGCGTCCGCGAACTTGGGGTTCTTGGTGTTCGGGATGTGGTCCGAGGTGCCGAACTGGAAGCGGGAGACCGTCTCCACCCCGGCGGAGATGAAGACGTCGCCCTCCCCGGCCTTGATCGCGTGGAACGCCATCCGGGAGGTCTGCACCGAGGACGAGCAGTAGCGGGTGATGGTGGCGCCGGGGATCTCGTAGCCCATCAGCGTCGTCACGACCCGCGCCATGTTGTTGCCGGCCTCACCGCCGGGAAGGCCGCAGCCGAGCAGGAAGTCGTCGACGTCGTTGGGGTCCAGGGCCGGGATCTTGTCCAGGGCGGCCTGCGCGATGAACGCGGTGAGGTCGTCGGGCCGGAAGTCCTTGAGCGAGCCCTTGTTGGCGCGGCCGATCGGCGTGCGGGCGGCGGAAACGATGACGGCCTCGGGCATGGGCACTCCTCGGTGAGCGGGATGTCGGAACCTGGCCAGCGTAGTGGCCGGAGGTGTGACCGGCTGCGGTCGTGGCGGGTATCACATCGGCCGCTGCCGCGGGCGGGGCCTCCGCCGGCGACGACACGGCCGTGGAACGATGCGGCCGTGCGGCACCGGTACCTGTGCCCCCTGCGGTGGGGCGACCTCGACCTCCTCGGCCACGTCAACAACGTGCGCTACGTTGACTACCTCCAGGAGGCGCGCGGAGCCCTGCTCCGCTCCTGCCTCGCCGCAGCGGGCATCGAGCGCGAGGAGGGCGACGCCTACGTCGTCGTCCGTCACGAGGTCACCTTCCAGGCGCCCCTGCTGTTCGGCACCGAGCCGGCCGTCGTCGAGTCGTGGGTCACCGAGCTCCGGTCGGCGAGCTTCACCCTCGGTCACGAGATCTTCCACGAGCACCCCGACGGCACCCGCACCGTCTACCTGCGGGCGCGGACCGTGCTGGCCCCGCTCGTGGAGGCGACCGGCGTCCCACGCCGGGTCACCGACGAGGAGCGGACCGCGCTGGCGCCGTACGCCGAGGACGGCGGCGGGCGCTCGGTGCCCGTGCGCGTCGACGTCTCCCGCGAGCACGCCGCCCACTACCCGGTGCATGTCCGGTTCTCCGACATCGACGTCTACCGCCACGTCAACAACGTGCAGTACTTCGAGTACTTCCAGGAGGCCCGGATCGCGGTCTTCCTCAAGCTGAAGGCGGCGTTGAAGGACTTCCCACGGATCAACGTGGTCGTCGCCCAGACCGACCTCGAGTACGTCGCCCCGATGGTGCTGCGTCCCGAGCCCTACGACTGCTGGTCGGTGGTGTCCCGGATCGGGACCAAGTCGATGACCATCGAGTCGGAGATCCTCGACAGCACGGGTGCCGCGCCGGACGGCCGGGTGCTCGCGCGGTCCCGGGTGGTGCTGGTGTTCTTCGACCTCAGCACCCAGCGCTCGGTGGCACCCCCGGCCGGCTACCGCGAGGCGATCGCTGCTGTGCTCGGTGGTCCGCTCACCACCCCGGCGGCAGGGTCGTGAAGTCGGGCTGACGCCCCTCCGCGAACGCCGCCAGCGCCTCCAGGTTCGCCGGCCCGCCCATCAGCTCCGCGAACGCCGCGTTCTCGCGCTCCCGGGCGGCGCGGATCGCCTCCCGGTGCGGCTCGGTCATCGTGCGCTTGACCGCGACCAGGGAGGAGATCGGCCGGGTGGCCAGCAGCTCGGCGTGGCGACGTGCCTCGGGCAGCAGGTCGTCCGGGTCGCACACCCGCCAGACCAGACCCATCTCGCGTGCCTCCTCGGCGCCGATCCACTCCGCGGACAGCAGGGCCCACGCCGCGTTCTGCCGGCCGACGAGCGCCGGGAGGAGGTACGACGACGCGGCCTCCGGTGCGACGCCCAGTGACGTGAACGGGCACTTGAGCCGCGCCGAGGTCGACATGAACGCCAGGTCGGCGAAGCCGAGGATGGTGGCGCCGATGCCGAGCCCGAGGCCGTTGACCGCGACGACGAGCGGCTTCGGAAAGTCGACCAGGGCGTCGAGCAGGCCGAGGAAGCCGTGCTTGCCGCGCACGAACTCCGGGTCGGTCGCCATCCGGTGCATCTCCAGCAGGTCGGTGCCCGCGCTGAACGCGCGGCCGCTGCCCGTCAGCAGCACCACCGCGACCGCCGGGTCCTCGGCCGCCGCGAGCAGGGCGTCCGCCGTCGCGTCGTACAGGGCCTCGTTGAAGGCGTTGAGGGCGTCCGGACGGTCGAGGGTGAGGGTTCGGACGCGGTGACGGTCCGACACGAGCAGCGACATGCAGCGAAGGATAGAACGCGTTCTAGTCCGCTGTCGTGGCCGGACCCAGCACGGGCGGCCGCACCTCCGCGACGCGGCCCTCCGGGACCATCCGGGCGCGGAGCCTCTTCAGCCCGCGGTGTCGCGCGACTCGCACGGCGACCGCACTCATGCCGAGCGCCTCGGCCGTGGTGGCGATGTCGAGGTCGAGGACCTCCAGGCAGGCGATCACGTCCCGCTCCCGTGGCGGCAGCGAGTCCAGCGCCTGCTGCACCCACTCGTCGGCGATCAGGCGGTGCTCGGGCCCGGGGCCGTGCAGCTCCACACCGGCGGCCAGCGCGGCCGCGCCGCGCGCACGGGTCGCCGTCCGGCGCCACGCGTTCGAGGCGTGGTTGCGGGCGATCCCGAACAACCATCCGGCGAAGTCGGAGGAGTCGCCGGAGAAGTCGGCGATCCGCTCGGCCGCCACCATCCAGGCCGCGGCCGCGAGGTCGTCGGGCGCCTCGCCCCCGGGCACGGCGCGGGACTCCAGCCAGACCAGGAGCCTGCCTGCATGGGCGCGGTAGAGCTCGCGCCATGCGGCGGGGTCACCACGCTTGGCAGCGGCGACGGTCGCGTCGTCGTTGCGCACGGACCAGTCCCACCCCTAGCTGCCTCCCCGAGCCGGGCGAACCGCCCGGACTGTGTGCCCATTGTCGCGCGTCCGAGGCGGCTGCGCCCCGGTTTCGGCCGTTCCGGCTACCGGCGTGAGCCCCTGCCGGGACGCGCCGGGCGGGGGGAGCGGGGCTTGCGCTTCTTGCCGGCCTTCTTGCCTGCCTTGGCCGCCTTCTTGCCTGCCTTGCCCGCCCTCTTGCCCGCCTTCTTGCCCCACTTCGCGGCTGCCTTGTCGGCGGACTTCTTCGCGTAGCCCTGCTGCCCGACGCGCCGGCCGGGCCTGGGCTCGTCGGCGGCGTCGGCGGTGCGCTTCCCCGACCGCGGCGACCCGGCCCGGCGAGGGTCGTCGCGGTTCGACGGACGCTGCCCGCGATCGGCCCGAGGGTCGACGCCGCGCTCGGAGCGGGGGGAGGTGGTGCCCGGCAGCCCCGGGGACAGGGGGCTGCCGGGCAACGTGGATACGCCGGGTTGTGGGGTGCCGACGTCTCCACTGCTCGTGACGCTGGTCTCCTGCTGGACCGGGCGATCGGCGGGCGGATGTGGGGTCCGTACGCCGGTCTGCATGCCCGCTGCCCAGGTCGCCGCCACGATCACGGCCACCGAGGCCGTCGCAGCGATCATCCGGAGACCCGCCGACCGAGCCGCTCGAGGGGCCGCCGGGCGCGAGCGCGCGCCCAGGTCGGCCAGCACGCCGAGGAAGGCAGGATCGGGCTCGAGCGTCGGGGCAGCGACGCGGAGCCTCCGGGTCCGGTGGTGAGCCTTCATCGCCCTCTTCGGGTTCGCCTCGTGGGTGGAACGTGCGCGGAGCCGAGTCCCTGGGAGGAGGACTGTCTCTACCACGTACATGTGCGTCGCGGGGTGCGCTGTTACGTCGCGCCGGGAAATTCCTCCGCACGCGTCGCCTCCTGCGCCGCCACCTCGGTCCGCAGGCGCTTCAGCGCCCGGTGGTGCGCGACGCGGACGGCGACCGTGCTGATCCCCAGCGCGGCGGCCGTGGTCGCCACGTCCATGTCGAGCACCTCGCGGCAGGTCACCACGTCGCGCTCGCGCTCGGGCAGCGCGGCCAGCAGCCGACGCGCCCAGTCGCCCCCCGCAGCGGCCGGCTCGGGCCCCGGATCGGTCTCTGCGGAACCGGCGTCGAGGGAGACGGCCTCCCGCCGGGTGGCGCGCCGACGGACGTTGGTGGCGTGGTGCCGGGCGATCCCGAACAGCCAGCCGGCGAACTCCTCGCTGGTCCCGTGGAAGGTCGCGATCTTCTCCGCGGCCACCAGCCAGGCGGCGGAGGCGATGTCCTCGGGACTCTCGTCCCCGGACCAGCGGCCCTGGAGCCAGACCAGCAGTCGGCTGGCGTGGGCTCGGTAGAGCTCACGCCAGGCCTCGGCGTCACCTTGCTTGGCGGCAGTGACGACCTCGTCGTCGCTGGTCACTTCTCCTGGGCCACCTGCGCTTCCCGCGGCAGGGGGGACCGGCTGGCACCGGTGTCGCGGTCGAGGCCCGGCGCGCGCTCGCGGCCGTTGCCCTGCAGCTCGGCAGGGTCGACCGGCACGCCATCCGGAACGCGATCGAGTCCCGTCGGTTGGGGAACCGGCGGGACGTCGGGCAGTGGGGGAAGGTCGGGCAGCTCGGGCGCCCGGGTCAACCCCGGTGGGTCGCTCGGACGGTTGCCGCGCTCGCCCGGGGTGTCCGTGCTTCCCGACCCGGGGCCGGACGACGGTGAGCCCTTGTCCGGGACTGCGGGAGGTGCGGACTTCCCCTCACCCGCCGGCGGCGAGGTGCGCTCGCCGGCGGGGGACCGGGAGTCGTCGCGCTGTGGCGTCGCGACGTCTCCCGGTGTGGGGTCGGTCGGTTGGTGCGTGATGCGCTCCTCGGGGCGGAACGGTGAGTCCGTCCCGGGCAGGGCACCCGCTGCCCACGAGGTGGCGCCGACGGCGATCGCACCCCCCAGCACGATCGCGAGCCGCGCACCAACCGACCGACCCGGTCGCGGAGCGGGGGAGGCCGAGCCACGGCTCAGCTCCACCAGCTGCGCGAGCAGCACCGGGTCCGGGTCGACGGTGCGCAGGCCTGAGCGCAGCTCGTCGATCCAGTCCGGCCGGGTCATCTGTTCTCTTCCGAGAGTCGGTGTCCGTGACGAGTCACGGACGTGGGGCCGTCGTGGTCCCACATGCAGTACTCGTCACGAGGTGCGCGGGCCGTTACATCGAACCGGAAAACTTCTCCGGGCGCACGCCCCGCTCAGCCGGGGCTGTTGATCATGAAGTTGGCGGCGTGGGTCACGTACGCCCAGAACCGGGCGTCCTGCTCGGGGGTGAGCCCGGCGTCGTCCAGCGCGGCGCGGAAGTGAGCCAGCCACCGGTCGCGGGCGTCCTCGTCGACGGCGAACGACGCGTGCCGCATCCGCAGCCGTGGGTGGCCGCGCTGCTCGGAGTACGTCGTCGGGCCGCCCCAGTACTGCACGAGGAAGTGCAGGAAACGCTCCTCGGCCGGGCCCAGGTCGTCCTCGGGGTACATCGGCCGCAGCACCTCGTCCTGCGCGACACCCTCGTAGAACCTCGCGACGATCTTGCGGAACGTGGCGATCCCGCCGATCTCCTCGAAGAACGTCATCTCCTCGCTCACGGCACCATCATCCCTCGCCACCCGAGGCGGCGCTGCTTCCGGCCGCCGGCGTGGCCGGGCCGGCACCGCCGGAGCCGCGGTCCTCGCGGTGCCACACGACCCGCTGGGCGAACGGGATCTCGATCCCCTCGTGGTCGAAGCGGGCCTTGATCCGCTGCCGGAGGGCCCGCGCGACCGCCCACTGCTCGAGCGGCGCGGTCTTCACCATCACGCGCACGGTCACCGCGTCGGCCGCCAGCATCTCCACCCCGGTGACCTCGGGCTCCTCGATGACCACGCCACGGAACTCGTCGTCCTCCCACAGGTCGTGCGCGATCTCGCGCAGCACGCGCTGCACGCGCACCAGGTCCTCGCCGTACCCGACACCGACGTCGACGACGGCCCGCGACCAGTTCTGGCTCTTGTTGCCCACGCGCACGATCTCGCCGTTGGGGACGTACCAGACCGTGCCGTCGAGCGCGCGGAGCCGGGTCATCCGGAGCGTCACCGCCTCGACGGTGCCGTTGGCCTCACCCAGGTCGATGACGTCGCCGACGCCGTACTGGTCCTCGATGAAGATGAAGATGCCGGCCAGGAAGTCCTTCACCAGCGACTGGGCGCCGAAGCCGAGGGCGATGCCGATGATGCCCGCGCTCGCGATGATGGGCGCGATGTCGACGCCGAGCTCGCTGAGCACCATGGTGCCCACGACGGCGACCACGATGAAGGTGACGATGCTCTTGAGGACGCCGGCCATGGTGCCGGCCCGCTGCTTGCGCCGCGCCGCCACCGGGCTGTCGGCGCGCTCGGGAAGGACCCCCTTCTCGGCGCGGTTCGCGATCCGGTCGACGACCTTGTGCAGCAGCCAGCGGAAGAGCACGCCGAGCAGCAGCAGGCCGACGATCGCGAGCGGCGTGCCGATGAGGACGTCGGACCACTCGGCGAGCCTGCGGTTGCCGCTCCAGTCCCAGGTGAGCTGACAGACCTGGGCGCCGTCGTCGCACGGGGACTCGGCGGCCATCAGGGAGAGGTAGGGGGACAGCACCACGCCAGTGTGGCAAAGGGGAGGGGTCGCGCCCACCCGGCACCACCCGAGCGTCGCGACGCCGGTGCCGATATCCTCGTCCTCGTGACCAGCACTGTCGTACGACGCGTCCTCGGCGGCCTGTCCTTGCTCGGCATCGGCGCGCTGCTCGTCCTGGCGACCGCCGGACCCGCCGCAGCCGACACCCCGGAGCCGCGTCCCGGCGAGTGGGAGCCGAAGCCCGACATCGACGCGCTGGAGGCGCTGCTGCTCCTCGGCGGCGTCCCGCTGCTGGTGTTCGTCGTGGTCACCCTGCTCTACGTGGCCCCCGCGCTCGCGCGGGGCGAGGACCTGAGCCCGGACGCTCGGGAGCCCGAGAACCAGTGGCTCGGCGGCCCGCGGAAGTCCGCGGGTGAGCTCGCCGCACCCGACTCGGAGACCTCGCAGGCCGGCGGCGCCGGCGGCCGCTGGTAGCGCCGGCCAGGATCGCCATGATCACCAGCCGGACCCTGACCGAGGCGCAGCGCGCCGAGCTCGACGTCACCATCCGCAAGGCCGAGCAGGCTTGCCGAGCCGAGATCTCGGTCTTCGTGGGCACTGCGGTCGGCGACCCGCGGGCCTTCGCGACGAGTCTGCACAACACCCTCGTGCTGCCGTCCCGCAGCGTGCTGATCATGGTCGACCCGGACCGTCGGGTCGTCGAGATCGTCACCGGGGGCCACGTCCGCCAGCGCCTCACCGACCACGAGTCCGAGCAGGCCGTCGCGGCCATGACCGAGCAGTTCGCCCAGGGCGACCTCGCGGGCGGACTCCGCCGAGGGATCCAGCTCCTCGGGGAGTTCGCCCGCGACTGAGGGCCGCCCCGCTACCCGGCGTCCCGCTCCTGCGCGGCGAGGGCCCGCGCGACGTCTGCGCGTCCCTCGCGGACGTAGCGCACCGCGCCCGGGTTGACGGACTCGGCGTGCTGCGCGAGCCAGGCGTCGACCTTCTCCAGCGTGGCCGGCGTGGCCAGCACCCGCGGGAAGATGTGCTCGAGCGCGACCGACGCCTTGTGGGTCCCGAGCCGCTCCCACGTGTCGGCGACCTCGGAGAGGTAGGCGTCGACGTACGGCTCGAGCACGGCCTCCTGGCCCGGCTGGAGGAACGAGAACACGACGCTGCGCTGCGTCTCGTTGGGTGTCGACGGGTCGAGCATGGCCTGTCGCCAGGCGCGCTCCTTGGCCGCCGCCGTCGGCATCGCGGCGCGGGCCGCGGCCGCCTTCTCCTGGCCGGAGATCGTGTTGTCCTCCTCGAGCTCGGCGTCGATCCGCGCGTCGTCGACGCGTCCAAGGCGTGCGAGGTTGGTCAGCAGCGTCCAGCGGAGGTCCTGGTCGACGACCAGGCCGTCGAAGGACAGCGAGCCGTCCAGGAGCGCCTCGAGCTCGGCGCCGGCCTCGGCGGAACGCGCCGCGCCGGCGTACCCGCGGGCGAAGGTCAGCTGGTGGTCGGTCCCCGGCTCCGCCTTCTCGAGCAGGTCGCGGAGCCCGCGCTCCCAGCGCTCGGCGAGCGCGGCCCGGTGGGCCGGGGCGCTGTAGAGGTTCACCGCCTGCGCCGCCGACGCGGGGATCCGGCTGACTCCCCAGGAGTCGGTCTCGGACCCGATGTTGCCGAGCACCAGCTCGACGAAGTCGGTGGCCGCGAGCTCCGCGTCCCGTGTCATGTCCCAGGCCGCGCTCCAGACCAGTGCTCGCGCGAGCGAGTCGTCCAGGTCCGAGAGCCGCGCGATCGCGGTGCTGCGCGACCGCTCGTCCAGCCGGATCTTCGCGAAGGCGAGGTCCTGGTCGTTGAGCAGGAGGAGGTCGGGCTGCGTCCGCCCGACCAGCTCGGCCAGCTCGGTGCGCTCGCCGTCGACGTCGACCTCGACGTAGTCGGTGCGCACCAGCCGCCCGTCGGCGTCGCCGTTGTAGAACCCGATGCCGACGCGGTGGCGGCGCAGCGTCGGGTGGTCCGCCGGCGCGGACTGGCGGATGGCGAACGAGGTGTAGCCGCCGTCCTCACCCAGGGTGAACTCGGGCGTGAGGGTGTTGGTGCCTGCCGTCTGCAGCCACTCCTGCGCCCAGCCGGACAGCTCGCGGCCCGACGCCTTCTCCAGCGCGGTCAGCAGGTCGGTGAACTCGGTGTTGCCGAACTCGTGGTCCTTGAAGTACTGGCGCAGCCCCGCGAGGAACGGCTCCAGTCCCACCCAGGCCACCAGCTGCTTGAGGACCGCCGCGCCCTTGGCGTAGGTGATCATGTCGAAGTTCACCTCGACCGCGTGGAGGTCGACGTTGTCGGCCGCGATCGGGTGCGTCGAGGGCAGGGAGTCGGCGCGGTAGCCGGTCTGCTTGCGGGCGTTGGTGAAGCCGGTCCAGGCGTCGGCGTACGACGTCGCGAGCGCCTCGGCGTGGTAGCAGGCCCACTCCGCGAAGCTCTCGTTGAGCCACAGGTCGTCCCACCAGCGCATGGTGACGAGGTCGCCGAACCACATGTGGGCCATCTCGTGCAGGATGACGGAGGCGCGGAACTCGTAGAACGAGCGGGGCTGGCGCGACCGGGGGAGGTACTCGTCACGCAGCGTCACGCAGCCGGCGTTCTCCATCGCGCCCATGTTGTACTCCGGCACGTAGAGCTGGTCGTACTTGCCGAACGGGTAGGGGTAGTCGAAGGCGTCCTCGAAGAACTCGAAGCCCTGCCGCGTGAGGGTGACGATCTCCTCCCGGTCACGGTCGAGGAGCTCCTTCAGCGACTGGCGGCAGTAGTGGCCCAGGGGGATGCTGCCGTGCCTGCCCTCGTAGACGTCCTGGACCTCGTAGTAGTCGCCGGCCACGATCGCGGTGATGTAGGTGGACATCGGCCGAGTCGGTGGGAAGCTCCATACGGCCACGCCCTCGCCGGCCGGGGCGGGCTCCGGCGTCGGCGCGTTGGAGACGACCTTCCAGTGCGCGGGAGCGGTCACGTTGAAGGTGAACGGCGCCTTGAGGTCGGGCTGCTCGAAGGTGGTGAAGACCCGGCGGGCGTCCGGCACCTCGAACTGGGAGTAGAGGTACACCCGGCCGTCGACGGGGTCGACGAAGTGGTGGAGCCCCTCGCCGGTGTGGGAGTAGGTGCAGTCGGCTCGCACGACCAGCACGTTCTCCGCCTGGAGGTTGGGCAGCGCGATGCGGCTGTCGGCGTACGCCGTCGCGGGGTCCAGCGTCTCGCCGTTGAGCGTGATCTCGTGGACCGTCGCCCCGACGAGGTCGGCGAACGTCTCCCGGCCGGGCTCGCGGCAGGTGAACCGCAGGGTCGTCGTCGAGCCGAAGGTCTCGACCCCCTCGTCGACGGCGCGGGTCAGGTCGAGGTCGATCACGTAGGACGTCACGTCGACGAGGGCGGCGCGGGTAGCCGCCTCGTCGCGGGTGAGGTTGGTTCCAGGCATGCCGACATCCTTGCACCCGGCGGTTTTTGTCAGACAACAGCCGCTCAGGGGGGCCGCACGCCATCGGAACCGGGAACTACAAGGGTGTAACTCTCATTTGTCAAAGCGACACGCCTGTGAAAGGTGAGATTTTCGGGGTTTTTGTTGCGCTGTGAGGCGCTTGTGCCCGAAGGTGATCGTCATGCGCAGACGAGGGATCGCCATGCGCTGGGGGAGCTCGCTCGTCACCAGCGCCTTGTTCGCCACCCTCGTGGTGCTGGCCGGGCCGTCGGCACCGGTGCGGGTCGCGACCGACCCATCGGCCGGCAACACCTATCTGTGCAGCGGTTACTCCGGGTGCCGCAGCGCCGGCTACTCCGACGCCGGCTACGGCGCGGTCAACAACCGGATGTACTGGCGGATGTACTCCGGCCACAACTGCACGAACTACGTCGCCTACCGGATCATCGAGAACGGCGGCCCTGCGGAGCGACCCTGGTCCGGTGGTGGCAACGCCAGCGAGTGGGGCCTCCACATGTCGCGGATCACCGACCAGACGCCCAACGTCGGCGCGGTCGCCTGGTGGGGGCGCTACGACAACGGCAGCGGGTCCGCGGGCCACGTCGCCTATGTCGAGAAGGTCATCTCCTCGACCGAGATCGTGGTGTCCGAGGACAGCTGGGGGGGCACCTTCCACTGGCGTCGGATCACCAAGAGCAGCGGCCGCTGGCCCACCGGCTTCATCCACTTCGTCGACAAGACGATCCGACCCACGGCCAAGCCGACCATCTCGGGCACGCCCGCAGTCGGCGGCAAGCTCACGGCGGCCCCCGGCAGCTGGTCGGTCCGGCCCTCGGCGTACTACTACCACTGGCACGTCGACGGCGTCTCGACCGGCGTGCTGACCCGGTCCTACGCGCCGCGGCCGGAGGACCTGGGTCGCACCATCACGGTCAAGGTCCGAGCCAAGCGGTCCGGCTACACCGACGGCGTCGAGTACTCCAGCGCCACCCGGTCGGTCGCTCCGGGCACGTTCGCCATGGGCGACGCCCCGGTGGTGTCCGGGACGCCCTACGTGGACGAGGTCCTCACCGCGACCACGGGCAGCTGGACGCCCCAGCCCGGCTTCATCGGGTTCCGCTGGTACGCCGACGGCGTGAAGATCCCGCGCAACAACAAGGCCCGCCTGCGCCTCACCAAGGAGCTGGTCGGCAAGTCGATCACCGCGGTCGCGGTCGTCCGCGGCGAGGGGTACGACGAGGCGCTGTCGCCGGCGGCCGACGGCGGCAAGGTGCTGGTCGGCACGATCGAGGTGAGCAGCCCGTTCACGGTCACCGGGCGGCCGAGGTACGGCGAGAGGCTGCGGGTCGAGGCCGGCAGCTACACGCCGCAGGACGCCGCGGTGGCCTACCAGTGGCTGCGTGACGGTGTCCCGCTGAAGGGCGCCACCGCGCCGACGTACCGGCTGAAGGCGGCGGACGTGGGCAGGAAGGTCACGGCGCAGGTCACCCTGACGCGCCGCAACTACGCGCCCTGGACCGAGATGCTGCCGGCCCCGGGCGTGGTCACCAGCCCGGCGACGGTCACGCTGGTCACCGACGATCGCAAGGGAAAGGCCTACGTGCGGGTGCGGGTCAGGGCCCGCGGCGTCTGGCCGGTGACCGGGCAGGTCTCGATCAGGGTCGGCGGCTGGCGCGACACGGTGGAGCTCGCCAACGGTGGCGCGAGCGTGCGGGTGCCGGTCAGCCGGCCGGGACGGCGCGACGTGGTGGTGCGCTACCTGGGCTCCACCTCCGTCACGCCCGCCAAGGCGTCGGGCTCGGTCACGGTCCGGTAGGGGAATGCGGGCGGGCCCGCACGCGGTTGCGCCTGCATGACCTCCACCGAGACGAGCAACCGCGCCGACTTCTGGTTCGACCCCGCCTGCCCGTTCGCCTGGATCAGCTCCCGGTGGATCCTGGAGGTGGAGCGGGTCCGGGACGTCCAGGTCGCCTGGCACGTGATGAGCCTCGCCTACCTCAACCAGGACAAGGACATCCCGCAGGAGTACCGCGACTTCCTCGCGCCGGCCTGGGGTCCGGTGCGGGTCCTCGTCGCCGCGCAACAGAAGTACGGCGACGGCGTGCTTCGCCCGCTCTACGACGCGTTCGGCCAGCGCCTCCACGTGGAGGGCCGCGCGCTGCACAAGGAGCCTGACGGCGGCCGGGGGCTGATCGCCGAGGTGCTCGCCGAGGTGGGGCTCGATGCCGCGCTGGTGGAGGCGGCCGACGACGCGTCGTACGACGACGCCGTGGCGCGGTCGCACCACGCGGGCATGGACGCGGTCGGTGACGACGTGGGCACGCCGACCATCCACATCAACGGCTCGGCGTTCTTCGGCCCGGTGCTGTCGAAGATCCCGCGCGGGGAGGACGCCGGCAGGCTCTGGGACGGCTGCGTCGCGGTGGCCTCGTTCCCCTACTTCTACGAGCTCAAGCGCACCCGGACCGGCGAGCTCGACTTCAGCTGATCTGGTTCGCCGGCCGCCCGCGGCGGTCCCTAGAGTTGGCGCCATGACCCACGTGCTCTCCGCCGTCGCCTGGCCGTACGCCAACGGCCCGCGCCACATCGGCCACGTGGCCGGCTTCGGCGTGCCCTCCGACGTCTTCAGCCGCTACCAGCGGATGGCGGGCAACGAGGTGCTGATGGTGTCGGGGTCCGACGAGCACGGCACGCCGATCCTGATCGCGGCCGACGAGGCCGGCATGACTCCCCAGGAGCTCGCGGACAAGAACCACCGGCTGATCGTGGAGGACCTGGTCGCGCTGGGGATCAGCTACGACCTCTACACCCGCACGACGACGCGCAACCACCACGCCGTCGTGCAGGAGCTGTTCCTCGGCGTGCACGCCAACGGCTACTTCGTCGAGCAGACCACCTACGGCGCGATCTCGCCGTCCACGGGCCGCACCCTGCCGGACCGCTACATCGAGGGCACCTGCCCGAACTGCGGGTACGACGGCGCCCGCGGCGACCAGTGCGACAACTGCGGCAAGCAGCTCGACCCCCAGGACCTGAAGAACCCCCGGTCGCGGATCAACGGCGAGACGCCCCAGTTCGTCGAGACCCAGCACTTCTTCCTGGACCTCCCCGCCGTCGCCGAGGCGCTGCAGGCGTGGCTCGACGAGCGGGAGGCGACCGGGCTGTGGCGGCCCAACGTCATCCGCTTCTCGCAGAACATCCTCGAGGAGATCAGGCCGCGGGCGATGACGCGCGACATCGACTGGGGGATCGCGGTGCCGCTGGACGGCTGGCGCGACAACCCGACGAAGAAGCTCTACGTGTGGTTCGACGCCGTCATCGGCTACCTGTCGGCCTCCATCGAGTGGGCGCGCCGGCTCGGGGAGCCGGACCGCTGGCGCGAGTGGTGGAACGACCCCGAGGCGCTGTCCTACTACTTCATGGGCAAGGACAACATCACCTTTCACTCCCAGATCTGGCCGGCCGAGCTGCTGGCCTACTCCGGCCGGGGCAGCAAGGGCGGCGAGCCTCGGGAGTACGGCGTGCTGAACCTGCCGACCGAGGTGGTGTCGTCGGAGTTCCTCACCATGGAGGGCCGCAAGTTCTCCTCGTCCAAAAAGGTCGTCATCTACGTGCGCGACCTGCTGTCGCGCTACCAGCCCGACGCGTTCCGCTACTTCGTGGCCGCGGCCGGTCCGGAGAACCAGGACTCCGACTTCACCTGGGCGGAGTTCGTGCGGCGCACCAACGACGAGCTGGTGGCGGGGTGGGGCAACCTGGTGAACCGCACGACGAACCTGATCGCGAAGAACTTCCGCGAGATCCCGCCGGCGGGTGAGCTGACCGCCGCAGACCGCGCCGTCCTCGCCGCGGTCGAGGCCGCCTTCGGCACTGTCGGCGACCTGATCGGCCGGCACCGCCAGAAGCAGGCGATCGGCGAGGCGATGCGCGCCGTCGCCGAGGTCAACCGGTACGTCTCCGACCACGAGCCGTGGAAGCTCAAGGAGGATGCCCAGCGGGAGCGTCTCGCGACGATCCTCCACGTCACCGCGCAGTGCGTCGCGGACCTCAACCTGGTGCTGAGCCCCTTCCTGCCGTTCTCGGCCAACGAGGTCGACCGGGCGCTCGGCGGCGCGGGCGAGGTGGCGCCGATGCCGCGGATCGAGGAGGTGACCGACCTCGACGACCCGGCGCGCGACTATCCGGTGATCACCGGGGAGTACTCGCGCTTCCCGCAGTGGCGGCGGCACCCGATCGAGGTGGGCCGCGCGGTCGCGAAGCCGTCGCCGGTCTTCACCAAGCTCGACCCGTCGGTGGTGGACGAGGAGCTGGCCCGCCTCGACGCCTGACCCACCGCCTGGTCCGGGGCCGAGTCGCCGGCCGCCCGCTGGGTACCGCAGGGGCATGAGCGCTACAGCCGACCCCCACTTCGACCCCGACTTCGGTCCCGACTTCGACCCCGAGGCGGTGCGCGCGGCGACCCAGGCGGCTGTCGACGCGACCGCGACGATGTACACCACCGACGCGGGCCTCGACGTGGAGCAGCGGCTCCGGATCGAGATGCAGGACCGCGGCCTCGACGTGGACGACGACGACTGGGTCGCCGAGGTCGCCCGCCGGGTGCGCTCCGGCCACGACGTGCGGGTGGGCCTTCCGGGCCAGGAGGAGGGGGACCGGCGATGACGGACCTCACGGCACTGGTGCTGAGCTGCACCCTGAAGAAGTCTCCCGCGGAGTCCAGCTCGGTGCTGATCGGCGAGCGGGTGCTCGCCGCGCTGCGCGAGCACGACGTCGGCGGTGAGCTGGTGCGGGTGGTGGACCATCCGGTCGCGTTCGGCGTGACCACCGACGAGGGCGACGGCGACGCGTGGCCGTCGCTGCGGGCCAAGATGCTCGCCGCCGACATCCTCGTCCTCGCCACGCCGATCTGGCTCGGCCAGCCCGCTGCGGTCTGCAAGATGGTGCTCGAGCGGCTCGACGCCGAGCTCGGCGAGACCGACGACGAGGGCCGGCTGCTCACCTACGGCAAGGTCGGCGGCGTGGCGGTGGTCGGCAACGAGGACGGCGCCCACCACGTCACGGCGGAGGTGCTCCAGGCACTCAACGACGTGGGGTTCAGCATTCCCGCCGCCGCCAGCACCTACTGGGTCGGCGAGGCGATGCACGGCACCGACTACAAGGAGCTCGACCCGCCGCCGGAGAAGACCGAGCAGACCACCAGCACGCTCGCCGCTCACGTGGTCCACCTGGCGCGGCTGCTGAAGGCCTCGCCCTTCCCGCCGGTCTGAGGGATCAGGCCGGTCTCAGGGGTGCAGGGTCGAGCCCTTGACCACCTTGTCGACGGCGTTCCGGGGGCCGTGCACGGCGACGCCGACGAGGTCCAGGTCCGGTCCGCCCACGGCGGCGACCACGGCGCGGTTCGCTGCGTCGTGGCCGGTGCGGAACATCTCGCCGGTGTAGACGGCGAGGGCCAGCCCGCGTCGTACGGCGCGCTCGCGTGCGGTGGCCAGTCCCTCCCTCGTGCCGGCGAAGACGAGCACCGGCATCCCCAGCATCGGCAGGTAGGAGGTCCCGTCCGCATCGGCGTACCGCTCGCCCACCAGCTGCGGGTGCCCGGCGGCGATGCCGCTGGCGAGGAAGGCCGTCACGTTGAGGCGCTGCCAGGTCTGCAGGTCGTCGCGCACCACGATCGCGATCTTGGTGTCGAAGGGGGGAGTCAACGGGTCGGTGTCGGTCACCGCTCCAGCGTGGGCGCGTCGCGCCCGCGCGGTCTTGTACGTTCCTGACATGGAGCCGGCTCCGCGGATCCGCGCGTGGCGTCCCGACGTGCCCGGTGTGGCCGAGGTGCTCCATGCCCGCTTCCCGCGGCACCGGTATCCCATGCACACGCACGACACCTGGGCGCTGCTGGTGGTCGACGCGGGCTCGGTCCGGTACGGCCTGGAGCGCCGCGAGCACGGCGTGCACGGTCCGCTGGTCACCGTGCTGCCGCCCGGGGTGGCGCACGACGGCCAGAACGCCACGCCCGACGGCTTCCGGAAGCGGGTGCTCTACCTCGACGCGGCGCGGATCGACAGCCGGCTGGTGGGCCGGGCGGTCGATCGGCCGGGCTGGCCGGACCCGCTGCTCCGGTCCGACCTCGACCGCCTCCACCGGGCGATCTCCCGGCCCGGCGACGAGCTGGAGGCGGAGTCCCGGCTGGCCCTGGTGGTCGAGCGGCTCACGTCCCACCTCACCGGTGCCGGGCCCGCTGTCGGTGCTCACCGGGCGCCGACCCTGGCCCGCCGGCTCCGTGAGCTGCTCGACGCCCGGGTGGTGGAGGGGCTGACGCTCGCCGAGGCGGCCGGGCTGCTCGAGGCCCACCCGACGCACCTGGTGCGTGCCTTCACCCGGGAGACAGGCGTGCCACCGCAC
Organism: Nocardioides proteolyticus; assembly: GCF_051280635.3. NCBI lineage: Bacteria > Bacillati > Actinomycetota > Actinomycetes > Propionibacteriales > Nocardioidaceae > Nocardioides > Nocardioides proteolyticus. Next base: position 96,362 of record NZ_JBNBPO030000003.1, read on the forward strand.
CGCTACCTGGTCGGCCGCCGCCTCGACGCGGCCCGCCACCGCCTGCTGGCGGGGGAGCGGCCGGCCGAGGTCGCGGTCGCGGTCGGCTTCCACGACCAGGCGCACCTGACCCGTCACTTCCGGCGGCTGCTCGGCGTCACGCCAGCGGCGTACGCACGTTCCGGGCGGCGCCCGGCACCCTCGTAGGGTGCCGGCATGGCGCTCTTCCCGCAGGCCCGCAAGGCCGTCGAGCAGTCCCGCGACGAGCTCTCCGTCACCGATCCCGCCTACGACCTCGCGGCCGCCCGTGAGCAGGACCGGCGGACCGCGCTGACCCAGCCGCGCGAGGACGTGGCCGAGGTCCGCGACGTCGACGCCGGTGGCGTCCCGGCGCGGCTCTACCTCCCCGAGGGGTACGACGCCGTGGTGCTCCACGCCCACGGCGGCGGGTTCGTGCTCAACGACGTCGAGGTGCACGACGCAGCGGCGCGTCGACTGGCCAACCGGTCGGGGATGGCGGTGCTGAGCGTCGACTACCGCCGGCCGCCCGAGCACCGCTTCCCCGCCGCCCCCGACGACATGACCGCCGCGGCCGGCTGGCTCGCCGACCAGCCCGAGCTCGCCGGTCTGCCGACCTTCGCTCACGGGGACAGCGCCGGCGGCAACCTCGCACTGGTCGCGGCGCTCCGCCACCCCGGCCGGTTCGCGGGCGCGGCCCTGATCTACCCGTTCCTGGACCCCACGGCGTCCTTCGACTCCTACCGGACCGCCGCAGAGGGCTTCGACCCGGCCGAGGCCGCGTGGTACTGGGAGCAGTACGCCGCCACGCCCGCGGACCTCGAGCACCCGGACCTGGCGCCGCTGCGGTCCGACCGACTGGCCTCGCTGCCGCCGACGCTGGTGATCACCGCCGAGCACGACCCACTGCGCGACGAGGGCGAGCACCTCGCCGGCCTCCTCGCCGAGTCCGGCGTGGAGGTCGTCGCGACCCGCTACCTCGGCCAGGTGCACGGCTTCTGGCGGCATCCGGATGCCTTCGACGCGGCGGAGCCGGCGGTGCGCCAGGTCAGCGGCTGGATGCGGATGGTGGCCGACCGGGTCCGCTGAAATAGACTCAGGGCGCCATGAACCAGCCCGCCGCGCGTCCCGCCGAGTCCGTCGAAGAGGCCGAGGACGCCCTCCTGTCCCGGTGGCCGGAGACCCGGCTGGAGCCCTCCCTCGACCGGATCCGGGCCTTCACCGAGCTCCTCGGCGACCCGCAGCGCGCCTACCGGTCCATCCACCTGACCGGCACCAACGGCAAGACCTCCACCTCGCGGATGATCGACGGGCTGCTGCGCGCGCTGGACCTGCGCACCGGCCGCTTCACCAGCCCGCACGTCGAGCGGATGAGCGAGCGGATCAGCATCGACGGCGAGCCGCTGTCGGACGAGGCCTTCGTGCGCGCGTTCAACGACGTGGCGCCGTACACCCACCTCGTCGACAGCGCCGAGCCGCATCCGCTGAGCTTCTTCGAGACGGTCGTCGGCATGGCCTACGCCGCCTTCGCCGACGCTCCGGTCGACGTGGCGGTCGTCGAGGTCGGGATGGGCGGGTCCTGGGACGCGACGAACGTCATCGACGCCGACGTCGCGGTCGTCACCCCGATCGCCGTGGACCACGCCGCCTACCTCGGCACCACCTCTGCGGCGATCGCCCGCGAGAAGGCCGGGATCATCAAGAGCGGAGCCACCGCGGTCCTCGCCCGGCAGAGTGCCGAGGTGGCGGCCGTGCTGCTGGAGCGCGCCGCCGAGGTCGGTGCCACCGTCGCCCGCGAGGGCCTGGAGTTCGGCGTCGTCTCGCGGGTTCCGGCCGTCGGGGGCCAGGCGCTGACGCTCCAGGGCCTCCGCGGACGGTACGACGACCTCTTCCTGCCGCTCTACGGCGCCCACCAGGCGCAGAACGCCGCCGCAGCGCTGGCCGCGGTCGAGGCCTTCGTCGGTGGCGGCGAGCCGCTCGGTGACGACGTGGTCCGCGGAGCGTTCGCCGAGGCGACCTCGCCGGGAAGGCTCGAGATCGTCCGGCGCAGTCCGACGATCGTGCTCGACGCCGCCCACAACCCGGCGGGCGCGGAGGCGACCGCCGCCGCGCTGGAGGACTCCTTCCAGTTCGACCCGCTGGTCGGCGTGGTCGGCGTGATGGTCGACAAGGACGCCGAGGGGCTGCTCGCCGCGCTGGAGCCGGTGCTGGCCCACGTCGTCGTCACGCAGGCCTCCACCGCCCGGGCGATGTCCGCCGACGACCTGGCGGTGACGGCCCGCGAGGTCTTCGGCGGCGACCGGGTCACGGTCGTCCCGCGGCTCGCCGACGCCATCGACCAGGCCGCCTCGCGCGCCGAGTCCGCCACCGGCGACTCCCTCAGCTCGGGTGCGGTGCTGGTGACCGGGTCGGTCATCACCGTGGGCGAGGCCCGGGTCCTGCTCGGAGGGCGCAGGTGAGCGGCGCGCCGGCGCCCGACGCGTCTGGAGGCGCCTCCCGGGCGAGCTCGCCGCGGCGCTCGATGTGCGCGGCGGTGCTGACCCTCGAGGCGATCACGCTCGGCCTCACCACGCCGGTGATGATCACCCTCAGCGACGTGCGGCCGGCGGTGGCGCTCCCCGTGGGGCTGGGCCTGGCGCTGGCGTGCGTGCTGGTCGCGGGGATGCTCCGCAGGGAGTGGGCCTACTACCTCGGCCACGCGGTCCAGGTCGCCGCGATCGGGCTCGCCGTCGTCGTTCCGACCATGTGGGTGCTGGGGCCGGTGTTCGCCCTGCTGTGGGGCAGCGCCTTCGGCCTGGGCCGCAAGATCGAGCGCGAGCGCGCCGAGGCGTGGGCCGCCTACGAGGCGACGCGGTCCGGCGAGCCTCCGGCGGACCCGCCGGCCGGTCCTCCCGCGAATCTGTAGCGCTCGGCAGCGCTAGGTAGAGTGGCGCCGTGCCAGTGATCATCGACAAGCTCCTCCGCATCGGCGAGGGCAAGATCCTTCGCCAGCTCGAAGCGATCGCCAAGGCCGTCAACGCGATCGAGGACGACTTCGTCGCGATGTCGGACGCGGAGCTGCGCGGCATGACCGACGAGTTCCGCAAGCGGCTGGAGGACGGCGAGACGCTCGACGACCTGATGCCGGAGGCCTTCGCCACCGTTCGCGAGGCCGCGAAGCGGGTCATCGGCCAGCGCCACTTCGACGTCCAGATCATGGGCGGCACCGCGCTGCACATGGGCAACATCGCCGAGATGAAGACCGGTGAGGGCAAGACGCTGGTCTCCACGCTGCCCGCCTACCTCAACGCCCTCGAGGGCAAGGGCGTGCACATCGTCACGGTCAACGACTACCTGGCGAAGTTCCAGTCCGAGATGATGGGCCGGATCCACCACTTCCTCGGGCTCTCGGTCGGCGTGATCCTGCCCAGTATGAGCCCGGCCCAGCGCCGCGAGGCCTACGGCTGCGACATCACCTACGCCACCAACAACGAGCTCGGCTTCGACTACCTGCGCGACAACATGGCGTCCTCGCTCGAGGAGTGCGTCCAGCGCGGCCACAACTTCGCCATCGTCGACGAGGTCGACTCCATCCTCATCGACGAGGCGCGAACCCCGCTGATCATCAGCGGACCGACCCAGGACGAGGTCAAGTGGTACGGCGAGTTCGCCAAGATCGCCGAGAAGCTCACCCGTGACGTCGACTACGAGGTGGACGAGAAGAAGCGCACCATCTCCGTGCTCGAGGCCGGCATCACCAAGGTCGAGGACCACCTCGGCATCGAGAACCTCTACGAGTCCGCCAACACGCCGCTGATCTCGTTCCTGCACAACTCGATCAAGGCCAAGGAGCTCTTCCGCAACGACAAGGAGTACGTCGTGATGGAGGGCGAGGTGCTCATCGTCGACGAGCACACCGGGAGGATGCTCGCGGGTCGCCGCTACAACGACGGCCTCCACCAGGCGATCGAGGCCAAGGAGGGCGTGAAGGTCCGCGAGGAGTACCAGACCCTCGCCACCGTCACCCTGCAGAACTACTTCCGGCTCTACGACAAGCTCTCCGGCATGACCGGCACGGCGCTGACCGAGGCGTCGGAGTTCGACAAGATCTACAAGCTCGGCGTGGTCCCGATCCCGACCAACAAGCCGATGAAGCGGATCGACCAGCCCGACCTCGTGTACCGCACCGAGGAGGCCAAGTACAACGCGGTCGTCGACGACATCGCGGAGCGTCACGAGAAGGGTCAGCCGGTCCTCGTCGGCACCGTCTCGGTGGAGAAGTCGGAGTACCTTTCCAACCTGCTGAAGAAGAAGGGCATCCCGCACTCGGTGCTCAACGCGAAGGTCCACGCCGAGGAGGCGAAGATCGTCGCGATGGCCGGCCACAAGGGCGCGGTCACGGTGGCCACCAACATGGCCGGTCGCGGCACCGACATCATGCTCGGTGGGTCGGTCGAGTTCCTCGCCGACGCCGAGCTGCGCAAGCAGGGCCTCGAGCCCACCGGCGAGACGGCCGACGAGTACGACGCCCGCTGGCCGGAGATGCTGGAGTCCATCCGCAAGCAGGTCGAGGCGGAGCACGACGAGGTGGTCGAGCTCGGCGGCCTCTACGTCATCGGCACCGAGCGCCACGAGTCCCGCCGCATCGACAACCAGCTCCGTGGCCGGTCCGGCCGCCAGGGCGACCCGGGCGAGAGCCGCTTCTACCTCTCCCTGCAGGACGAGCTGATGCGGCTGTTCAAGTCCGACTGGGTCGACCGGGTCCTGCTGCTGCTGAAGATCCCCGACGACGTCCCGATCGAGAACAAGCGCGTCACCAACGCCATCGCCAACGCGCAGGGCCAGGTGGAGTCCCAGAACTTCGAGTCGCGCAAGAACGTCCTCAAGTACGACGACGTGATGGATCGCCAGCGCAAGGTGATCTACGGCGAGCGGCGCGAGGTCCTCGAGGGGGTCAACCTCGAGGAGCAGGTCCGCACGTTCATCGACGACGTCGTCACCGGATTCGTCTCCAGCGCGCTCGACGAGTTCTCCGAGGAGTGGGACCTCGAGCAGCTGTGGACCGACCTCAAGCAGTTCTGGCCGGTGTCGCTCTCCTGGAAGGACCTCGTCGAGGAGGCCGGCTCCCAGGCGGCCCTCGAGAAGGGCGACCTGATCGAGAAGCTCAAGGAGGACGCGCACGCCGCCTACGACCGCCGTGAGGAGGAGGTCGGCGAGGAAGTCATGCGCGAGCTCGAGCGCCGGGTGCTGCTCTCGGTCCTCGACCGCAAGTGGCGCGAGCACCTCTACGAGATGGACTACCTGCGCGAGGGCATCTACCTGCGTGCCTACTCCCAGCGGGACCCGCTGGTGGAGTACCAGCGCGAGGGCTTCGACATGTTCGCCGCGATGATGGACGGCATCAAGGAGGAAACCGTCGGCTTCCTGTTCAACCTCGAGGTGCAGGTTGAGGAGGAGGAAGAGGAGTTCCACTACCACCCCGACGGCACCCGCCACGCGGGTCCGATGCACGAGGGTGCATTGGCGGAGCCGCCCGTCGCGATCGGTGCTGGGGGCCAGGGAGCCGACCTCGCCGCCATCTCGGCCGAGCTGAAGAAGGGGCCCAAGGTCACCGCGAAGGGCCTCGACCCGGCACCGCGGCCGGCGAATCTCTCCTACACCGCGCCCGACGAGACCGGCCAGGAGGAGGTCCGCACGTCCGGGACGGTCCGCAACGACGACGAGTTCGCTGGTGTCAGCCGCAACGCGCTGTGCCCCTGCGGGTCGGGCAAGAAGTACAAGCGCTGTCACGGCGCGCCGGGCGGCCCGACGGGCCAGACGGCGCGGGTCAACGGCTAGCGTTCAGGCGAAGTCCAGGGCGGTACAGGTCCAGCGCTGCCCGATCCGCTCGAACCGGGCGGCCACGGCGCGCGACCGCTCGCCGTACCGCACGTGGACGCCGCACTCCACGACGCCGTCGTCGATGAAGCAGGCGTGGACGCTGCGGACCCGCGGCCGGACGGCCTGCACCCGGGCGAGGCCGGGCTGGTGCCCGCCCGCGCGGGCGACGAGCAGGGCCCTGCGATGCAGGTCGGCGTAGACCTCGGGAGTGGTCCAGCGCACGAGCTGGGAGACGGGTCGGTCGCCGCCGACGATCTCCACCGCGGCCTGGACGAACCGGTGGGTCCATTCCTCGATGCTCCGGCGGAGCCGCCGGTCGATGGGCACGACAGCGGTGCCGGGCCGCCGGCCGGCCGGCGAGGGCGCCGGCGGCGACTGCCGGGGGAGCAGGGCCAGCGCGAGGGTGCCCTGCGTGGGCGCCAGCGGGACGGCGACGCGCGAGCCGACGGGTGCGTGGGGCGTGAGGGTCATGGGTTGCTCCTTCGTGGGGGGTGGTCGCCCGGAGGCAGTCGGAGCTGCTGGCCGGGCACGACGAGGTCGGGATCGGGTCCGATCAGGTCGGCGTTGAGCCGGTGGATCCGCCGCCAGTACGCCGCGACCTCGGGGACGCCTGCCGTCGGCCCCAGGTGCCGGGCGGCGATGCTCCACAGCGAGTCGCCCGCGCGCACCCGCACCACGGGCGTGGTCGCCGACGGACCCGCGGGAGCGGCGTCCGCGGGCGCCCCGGCCGGCCGGTCGGGCAGCGCGAGGCCGTGGAGCGCTCCGGCGGGGAGCGTCGGTCCGGTGCGGCGGCCGGTTCCCGTGTCGTCGGCGGCGGCGGGCGTCGCGGTCAGCGCGGCGACACCGCAGGCGGCGAGGAGGGTGCGGCGGACGGCGCCTGGAACCCGTGCGGCCCGGTCCGGAGCGCACGCGGCGCCGCGCGCGGCATCGACCACGACGCCGCTGGTCACCAGCCACAGCCAGCCGCCCGCGGCGAGCGCGGCGACCGAGCAGAGCTGGACGAGGAGGCCGGTGAAGTCCGCCGCCGGGGAGGTGGCGAGCGCGTGCGCCGGCGGCACCGCGAGCAGGCCGACCCCGGTCAGCACGGCCGTCACGGCCAGCCACAGGGCCGCGGCTCGGAGCCGCACGGTCGCGTCGTGTGTCGAGCGATCCATCCCGAGAGATCCTTGCATTTGCTTCCGTTTGACTCAGGATGCGCGCGCTGAACACCCGCGTCAACCGCCCATCCACAGTCGCCGGCTGCCGGGGTCGTCGGCCGCCGTGCGAGGCTGACGACATGGGTTGGGAACGCGATCTGTTCGCGCTGTTCGACGACCTCGAGGGGCAGGCGGCCGCGCTCTACGCCGCCGAGCGGGACGCCGAGCTCGCCGACCGCAGCCGCGCGGAGTACCAGCAGGTCACCCTCGCCAGCCGGCTGATGGCGACGCTCGGCACCCACGCCACGCTGGGCGTGCAGGGCGTCGGCCCGGTCGCCGGGACGGTGGAGCGGGTGGCCGAGGGCTGGGTCCTGGTGTCGGCCGGCGAGCAGGACTGGGTCGTCAGCCTCGAGGCGGTCGGCACCGTGGCCGGTGCGTCCGTGCGCTCGGTGCCGGAGGTGGCATGGTCGCCGCTCACCCGGCTCGGTCTCGGCTCCGCGCTGCGGCGGATCGCGGAGGCCGGCGAGCGGTGCCTGCTGCACCTGCGCGACGGCAGCCGCCACGAGGGCACGCTGCGCCGGGTCGGGCAGGACTTCTGCGAGCTCGCCGAGGGTGAGGAGCGGCGGATCGTGCTGGTCGCGTTCGGCGCACTCGCCGCCGCGCAGTCACGGGCCTGACGGCGCCCGGCGCCAGGCCGGTCGAGGACGGTCCGGGTCGGCCGAGGAGGTCAGGTCGCCTCGTCGTCGTACGGCGGCCGCTCGCCGGCGGCCAGCGGTGCCTGGCCGGCCGGGTCGGGGTCGTCCTGCACCGCGTCCTCCAGCTCGTCGAGCTCGGCCATCGCCTCCGCGATGTGGCGCCGGACGATGGCGCGCGGGTCGAGATCGGTCAGCTCGAGGTCGGCGTACTCGGGCCCGAGCTCGGAGCGCAGCTCGTCGCGGGCGTTGGTGGCGAAGCGTCGCAGCTGACGCAGGAACCTGCCCGCCTGGCGGGCCAGGTCGGGCAGTCGGTCGGGCCCGAACACCAGGACCGCCACGAAGGCGATCATCACCAGCTCGCCGAAGCCGATGCCGAACACGGCGGGGTCCCGCGCCTCAGCCCGGCGTCAGAACTTGCTCGTGGGGGTGAGCCCGAGCTGTAGCCCGGCGAGTCCGCGGCCGCGGCCGTCGAGCCGGTCGGCGATGCCCTGCAGGGCCTCGGCGGCGGCCGCGGTCGGGTCCGACTCGACGATCGGCTTGCCGGCGTCGCCACCCTCCCGCAGCGAGACGTCGAGCGGGATCCGACCGAGGACCGGGACGTCGTAGCCGAACCGGGCCGAGAGCGTCTGCGCGACCCGGTCGCCGCCGCCGGAGCCGAAGACCTCCAGCCGGTGCTCCTTGCCCTCCGCGGTGCAGTGCGGGCACGGGAGGTAGCTCATGTTCTCGACCACGCCGACGACGCGCTGGTGCATCATCGAGGCCATCGTGCCGGCGCGCTCGGCCACCTCGGTCGCCGCCTCCTGGGGCGTGGTCACCACGACCACCTCGGCACCCGGCAGGTGCTGGCCCATCGAGATCGCCACGTCGCCCGTGCCGGGCGGCAGGTCGAGCAGCAGCACGTCGAGGTCGCCCCAGTAGACGTCGGCGAGCATCTGCACCAGGGCCCGGTCGAGCATCGGGCCACGCCAGGCGACGACCTGGTCGCGGCGCGGCTTCAGCATGCCGATGGAGATCACCGAGACCCCCGAGGGAGTCGGCACGGGCATGATCAGGTCGTCGACCTGGGTGGGCCGCGAGTCGGCGACACCGAGCATCGCCGGCACCGAGTGGCCATAGATGTCGGCGTCCACCACCCCGACCTTGCGGCCCGCCTTCGCGAGGGCAAGCGCGAGGTTGACCGTGACCGAGGACTTGCCGACCCCGCCCTTGCCGGACGCGATCGCGTAGACCTTGGTCAGGGAGCCCGGCTGGGCGAACGGGATCTCCCGCTGGGCCTGGCCGCCGCGCAGCGTCTCGTGGAGGCCGGAGCGCTGCTCGGCCGACATCACGCCCAGGTCGACCTGCACCCGCGTCACGCCGGGCAGCGCTGCGACGGCGTTCGTCACGTCGCGGTTGATGGTGTCCTTCAGGGGACAGCCGGCCACGGTCAGCAGTGCCTTGACGGTCACGGTGGAGCCGCCGTCACCGGGGGCGACGTCGACGCTGTCGACCATGCCGAGCTCGGTGATCGGCCGCTTGATCTCGGGGTCGTTGACCTTGCTGAGAGCGGCCATGACCTGCTCGACCGACGGGGCGTGCGAAGTGCTCACGCTGCCCGAGTCTAGGCAGTGCCCGGCTGCTCCCGGTCGTCGCCGTCCTCGTGAGACTGCGCACGTCCCTCCGCCCGCTCCTCGGCGCGCTCGTCGAGGTCCGCGAGCAGGCTGCGCAGCTCGCTGCGGAGGAAGTCGCGGGTGGCCACCTCGCCCACGGACATCCGCAGCGACGCGACCTCGCGCGCGAGGAACTCCATGTCGGCGTGGGCTCGCGCGTTGGCCTGCCGGTCCTGCTCCGCGATCACCCGGTCCCGGTCCTCCTGCCGGTTCTGCGCCAGCAGGATCAGCGGCGCGGCGTAGGAGGCCTGAGTGGAGAAGAAGAGGTTGAGCAGGATGAACGGGTAGGGGTCCCAGCGCAGACCGAACAGCGCGACCAGGTTCACGGTGATCCACACGATGACGAAGAGCGTCATGTAGAGCAGGAACCGGGCGGTGCCCATGAACCGGGCGAAGCGCTCGGCGAAGACGCCGAAGGCGTCCTTGTCGTAGGCCGGTCGCCGCACCAGCTGCCGCCGGGTCGCCCGCGGGGTGTCGAGCCGCTCCCCAGGGCGGTGGGTGTCGCTCATCGCCGTCCGTCCCCGCGGCCGGGCGCCCGGTCGCGCCAGTTGGCGGGAAGCATGTGGTCGAGCAGGTCGTCGACGGTGACGGCCCCGAGAAGCCGACCGTCGCTGTCCACGACGGGAGCCGCGACCAGGTTGTACGTCGCGAGGTGCGCGGCCACCTGGTCGATCGACGCCTCGGCCCGCAGCGACTCCATCGAGTCGTCCAGCGCGCCGGCCACCAGGGTGGAGGGCGGCTCGCGGAGCAGGCGCTGGATGTGCGCCACGCCCAGCAGCTTCCCGGTCGGCGGCTCCAGCGGCGGGCGGCACACGTAGACCAGCGCGGCGAGCGCCGGCGTCAGCTCCGGCCTCCGCACGTGCGCCAGCGCGTCCGCGATGGTCGCGTCGGGGCCGAGGATCACCGGCTCGGGCGTCATCATCGCGCCCGCGGTGTTCTCGACGTACTTCATCAGCCGCCGCACGTCCTCGGCCTCGTCCGGCTCCATGAGCTGGAGGATCACCTCGGCCGTCTCGGGTGGCAGGTCGGCGACCAGGTCGGCCGCGTCGTCGGCCGACATCTCCTCGAGGACGTCGGCCGCGCGCTCGTTGTCGAGTCCCTTGAGGATCTCGACCTGGTCCTCGTCGGGAAGCTCCTCGAGGACGTCGGCGAGGCGCTCGTCGTCCAGGGCCAGCGCCACCGCCGTACGGCGGTCGGGCGGCAGGTCGTGCAGGATGCTCGCCGCGTCCGCCGGCCGCATCTCGTTGAGCGCCGCCACCAGGTGGGTCGCGCCCTGGCCCTCGTCGCTGCGGGCGAGGCCGACCACGTCGTTCCACTCCACGACGTGGGTCTGGCCGCGGCGGCGGAAGCCCTTCGCCGGCTCCCGGACCGCCACCCGGCTGAGCACCCAGTCGCGGGTGCGCGCCGGCTCCATCGCCACGTCGTAGACGGTGCCGGTGATGTCGCTGCTCTTGATCGTGACGGTGCGGTCGAGCATCTGGCCGATGACCAGGGTCTCGGTGGACCGCTGCTCGAAGCGGCGCATGTTGAGCAGGCCGGTCGTGTAGACGTGGCCGGCGTCGATGTTGGTCACCCGCGTCATCGGCACGAAGATGCGCCGCCGCCCGAACACCTCGGCCACCATGCCCAGCACCCGCGGCTGCGCGCCCTCGGTGCGCATGGTGACGACGAGGTCGCGGACCTTGCCGACCTGGTCGCCCTGCGGGTCGAAGATCGGGAGCCCGACCAGTCTGGCCGCGTACACGCGGGACGGCGTGGTGCTCACGGGCACCCAACCTACCGGGCGGGTGCGTCCGGGCAGGACAGGCGCACAGGCCGCATAGGATGCGGCGCATGACCGTCCGTCTCGCCGCTGCCGCGGTGCTGCTGCTCGCGCTCGCCGGTTGCGGCTCGGACGCCGAGTCACCCGAGGACGGGCAGTCGGCTGCGAGCCCGTCGACGACGGGGTCCGCGACGGACGACGCCTCCTCGCCGGCCCCGTCCAGCAGCGCCCCGGACACGCCGACGATCCCGGCGGACGCGCCCCGGTGCGGAGAGGTCTGGAGCCGCGGCGCGACGCTTCCGGGCAGCTACCGGGGCTGCGTCGCGGGCGAGCGGTACGTGAAGGCGGAGGTGCTGTCGTGCTCCTCCGGGCAGGGCATCGTCCGGTACGACGGGCGGTTCTGGGCGGTGCGCGGCGGCACCGTGTCGCAGGCCGACGACATCATCGAGGACGAGCGGTACCTCGACGCCGTGGCGCGCTGCCGCGGCTGAGCCCGGTGCTGGGGCCGCGGATCGCCTGCAAATCGCGATCTTGGGGCGACGGTCGGTTATCGTGATCCGACGCCCAGGTGCAGGGATCCGGCTCCCGGGCGTCCTCGCCCACTGGGCCCCCTCACACTCGACCGGATCATGGGGAGGTTGCGCAACGTGCGTCGACTCGTCGTTGTTGCCACCGTCGTCGCCTGCCTGGCCACGCTGACCGGTGGGGTCGCCTCGGCGAAGGCACCCACGTCGCCCGTGTCGCCGGTCGCGGCCAGCACGAGCAGCGGCAAGCTCTCGACGGCCGAGGACGACCCGCGCACCACCGCCCGCGCCTACCGGGTGGGCCGGGGCATCACGTTCAACAGTCCGCTGGGCTCCCGGTCGCGCAAGTTCGCGATCCTGCGCAAGATCCACGCCGCGATCAAGAACACTCCTAGCGGCGAGACCATTCGGGTGATGTCGTGGAACATCATGTACATGAGCTCCGTCGACGTGCTGCTCGACGCGCAGCGGCGCGGCGTGAAGCTGTGGATCCTGATGGACGAGGAGAACTACAGCGCGGAGGTGCCCAACCGTCCGTGGCGCGCGCTCAAGTCGGGGATCGCCGCCAACAACCGGAAGATCAAGAAGGCCTCGAAGCGCAGCCGCGCCAAGGTGTGCAACAACGCCTGTCGCCGCGGCGCCACCGGGGCGGCGCACGCCAAGTACTTCATGTTCACCAAGGTCGGCGCCTCCGAGCACGTCGTGATCCAGGGCGGCACCAACCTCACCCTCGCCTCGGCCACGAACCAGTGGAACGAGGTCTACACCTGGGCCGACGACTACGGCGTCTACAAGTTCACCTACGGCATCTTCCGCGAGATGTGGGCCGACCGGACGCCCGACCGGCCGTGGGCGGAGTACGCCGGTCCCGGCGGCAAGTACCGCTTCTACTTCTCGCCGCAGCGCGGCAACTACGACGCCGGCGACGACCCGCTCGAGTGGTACCTCGCCCGCACCCGGTGCCGGGGCGCGACGGGCGCGTCGGGCGACGGCGCCAACCGCACGATCATCCGGGCCGCCCCCGACGTCATCCGCGGCAAGCGGGGGATGCGGGTGGCGCGGCTGATCCGCAAGCGCTGGCTCGAGGGCTGCAACGTCCGCATCGGCTACACGGTGATGGGCAAGGACATCTACCGCTACCTCAAGAAGTCCTCGCCCCGTGGCCCGGTCCCGATCCGGCACCTCGTCCAGGACTTCAACGGTGACAAGGAGTTCGACCGCTACTTCCACCTCAAGGTGTGGACGATCAACGGAGTGGTCAACGGCAACACCGAGGTCTACTTCGCCATGAACGGCTCCAGCAACATCTCCGACTACTCGTCGGCCTCCGACGAGAACATCGGGGTGTTCCGGACCCGTCCCCAGGTGATGAAGTACCAGGAGCACATCGACTACTGGTACCGGAACCCGCCGAAGTCCCGGCCGGTCGTCCGCTCGCTCATCGACGGACCGGTGGATCCCTACCGCAACGTCGACATGGACTGATCGTTGCGGGAGAGGGCCGCGCAGCGCGTCGCTGACCTGCGTGGGCTGGTGGCGTCCGCCCGGGGGACGAGAGTGACCTCCGTCGACACGACCGGCCTCCTGCTCGCTGCCCGGGGGGACGACCGGGTCGTGGACGTGCTGTTCGACGACCGCAGGATCTGGTCCTTCTGGCTGCGCCGGGACACCGTCCAGCAGGCCAGCGGGCTGCTCCTGGCGCCGTGGCCCGACCGCATGGTGCGCTTCCTCGACGGGCGCAGCCGGATCACGGTCCAGGAGCACGTCAGCGAGGCGGTGCTCTTCGACGGCGAGGTCGCCTTCGGGGACTCCGACGACCGGATCGCGTTCGTCAACAACCGGGGGCTGGAGATCAGCCTCGACAAGGCCGGCCGCTTCAGCCCCACGTTCTCGGTACGCAGCGACGACCAGCTGGTCCCGCTGCTGGACGCCATGGAGACGGTCGTCGCGATGCTCGGCGACCTGGGGGTCACCGCGTTCCCGGCGTACGGCACGCTGCTCGGCGCCGTGCGGGAGGGCACCTTCCTCGGTCACGACTCCGACGCCGACCTCGGCTACGTGTCCGCCCACTCGACTCCGGTCGACGTCGTGCGCGAGTCCTTCGTGCTGCAGCGCCGGATCAACGAGCGCGGCTTCCGGACCTACCGCTACAGCGGGGGCGCGTTCCGGATCGACGTCGCGGAGGCGGACGGCTCGGTGCGCGGGCTGGATCTCTTCGGCGGGTTCTTCGACCACGACAGGCTCTACCTGCTGGGAGAGGTCGGCGTGCCGTTCGAGCGGCACTGGATGGAGCCGTTCGGGACGTGTTCGCTGATGGGACGCGAGTTCACCGCGCCGGCGCGGCCGGAGAAGCTGCTCGAGGCGATGTACGGACCGACCTGGCAGGTGCCTGACCCGGCCTACAAGTTCGAGACGCCCGCAGCGGTGACGAGCCGCTTCAACGACTGGTTCCGCGGGTCCGCGGTGTGGCGCCGCGACTGGGAGCGGGAGCTGCTGGCCACGGCGGGGCGCACGCCCGCGCGGAGGCCCTCCGGCCTCGCCCGGCTGGCCGAGCAACAGGCTGCCCCCGGCACCACCATCCTCGACGTCGGCTGCGGCAACGGGCGTGACGCCCTGTGGCTGGCGCGCCGCGGGTTTCGCACCACCGCCTACGACTACGTGCCTCGGGCCGCACGGGGTGCGCTGCGGGCCGCCGAGAAGGAACAGCTGGCGCTGGAGTCGCGGCCGCTCAACCTCACCGAGTGGCGGTCCGTGCTGGCCGAGTGCGCCCGCGTGGCCCGGGAGCCCGGCCCCCGGGTGATGCTGGCGCGGCACGTGTTCGACGCGACCAACCGGGTCGGCCGCGACTCGCTCGGACGCTTCGCCTCCGTCGCGCTGCGCGGCGGGGGAAGGCTCTATGCTGACGTCTGGACCGGCGAGGGCGAACCGGACCTCGGGCTGCGTCCCCTCGCGCTGGAGCGCGTCGTCGAGGTGGTCGAACGGCACGGAGGTGCCGTGGTCTCGACCGAGCGACTGGGTCCGGGGGCCGACCGGCCCCGTGGCATCGGACGACTGGTGGCGGAGTGGGGATGACGAGCAAGCGGGAGCAGCTGGCCGAGCTGGAGCAGCGGGTCGCCGGACTCGAGTCCGAGATCGCCGAGCTGCGGCGCCATCACCTGCGCCTGGCGGAGATCGCCGACGTGGTGCAGGAGCTGCTGGTGCCGATGGCAAGCCGCGACGAGACCCGGATCGCCGAGGCCATCGAGAAGTTCCAGCAGAGCCTGTGAACCGTGCGTGATGGCTGACCGGGTCCTTCTCCACATCGGTCTCCCGAAGACCGCGACGACCTACCTGCAGACGATCCTGTGGGGATCGCGCGACCAGCTGCGCGCGGACGGCGTGCTGCTTCCCGGAACGGAGCGGCGGGACCACCTCTGGGCCAGCCGCGTCGTCCGCGAGGATCCCAACGTCGGCAGGCGCACCGAGCGCGAGCGGACGTCGTGGGACCGGCTGCGCGACGAGATCGGGCGCTGGCGCGGGACGGCGCTGATCAGCCACGAGTTCTTCGCCGCCGCCGACGCCGACCAGGCCCGCCGCATGGTGGAGCAGCTGGCGCCGGCCCGCGTCGAGCTGGTGGTCACTGCGCGTGAGCCGCTGGGCCTGTTCACCGCGTCCTGGCAGGAGAGCCTGAAGAACAAGGCCACCACGCCGATGGCTCGGTACTCCCGCAAGGTCTCCGACCGTCCGATGGACATCTGGAACTGGCGCACCCTCGACCTGAGGCTGGTGCTCGAGCGCTGGTCGCAGGCCGTGCCCCACGACCGCATCCACGTGCTGCCGCTCGACACCTCGGCGCCCCGGGAGGACATCTGGCACCGGTTCTCCGGGCTGCTGGGACTCAGCGAGGGCGCCTACGACCTGTCGCAGTCGTTCCCGAACGAGTCGATGGGCGTCGTGGAGGCCGAGACGCTCCGACGGGTCAACCGGCACCTCACGACCTTCAAGAAGGCGTTCGACAAGGGCGTCTACATCCGCACCTTCCTCGCCGACGAGCGGCTGGTGCCCCGCGGCGGTGAGAAGTTCTGGCCGGCGGCGGACCGGATCGAGGAGTGTCGCCTCCGTGGCGAGGAGGCGATCGAGTACCTCCGCCAGCACCCGGTCGACGTGGTCGGCGACCTGGAGCACCTCCGCGTGCCGGACCACGTCCCGCCGCGTCGTACGCCGGACTCGGTCACCGACGCCGAGGTCGCGGCCGTCGCCACCGAGCTCGTGGCCGTGCTGCTCGGCGACGTCCGCGAGCTGCGGACGGCGCGGGGCCGCCCGAAGGGGCAGGGCCCGGTCAGTCCCCGGAGCCCTCGATGGTCGCGCTGGCTGAGACGAACGGGTGGTCGCTGACGCGCTGGTGCTCGGACGAGAAGTCGTCCCAGTAGCTGGTCAGGGTGACGTCGGGCGTGGCGACGACCCAGTCGACCGGCCGCATCCGCGGCGGGGAGCCGCAGGTGCCGCCCCCGCCCTGCGCCGCGACCAGGCCCGTGCGCGGGATCACCTTGCAGTAGAAGTTGGCCCGGTCGTTCATGTCCCCGGTCACGAAGATCGGGACCTTCTGCGCCTTGAGGTTGTTGACGTAGGCGACCAGGGTGTCGAACGCCGCGTTGCGGCTGCTCGCGTAGCGACCGCCGTGGCCGGCGGAGGTGTGCATGTTGATGACGTAGAACTCGCGCCGGCTCTGCTTGTGGCGCAGTCGCAGCACCGTCTGGGGGCGGTTGCGGCTCATGAAGAACACCTGGAAGGTGTCGCCGGAGACGAACTCGAACTTCGCCGGGTTGTAGATGATCGAGTTGTCGGGATCGCCGCCGCCCGGCCAGGACGCGTAGCCGAGACCGCCGGCGATCGCGCTCAGCTGGCTCGACTTGACCTCCTGGAGCCCGACGATGTCGGCACCGTGCTTGCGGACGAGCCCGACCGTCTGCGGGCTGCGCCAGCCGGCGCCGGGCCAGCTCGCGCGCTGCCCGCCCGGCTCGGTGTGCTGCACCGCGAGCACGTTGAAGGTGGCGATCTTGAAGCTCGCCCACTTCTGCCGCACCTTGGTCACGCCGGCTTCGGCCGCGCGGCGGACCTCCTGCACGTCCTCGCCGACCGCGACCTCCTCGACCGGCTCGATCAGCTCGCCGTCGACCACCCGCTCCTCGCGGTCGTGCCGCGGCCGGGTCTGGTCGCTGGCTCCGGCCGGGTCGCTCGCCACCGAGGGAGTGGTCTCGCGCCCGGCGGTGTCGATGGCGGTGTCGGGGACGCCGCCGTCCCAGAGCGTCGCGACGCCGATCAGGATCGCCGCCAGGAGGACCACTGCGAGGACGGGCAGGAACTCCGCCCGACCTGAGTGTCGATGCCTCCGGGACTGATCGGGCATGGCCGGTATCGTACCCGAGGACCCGGCGCCCCACGGCTTTCCGGAGACCCTGACAGACCGCCGACGAACCGCGCCCGCGCCGCGCCGAGGAGGAACCGCCCGTGAGTGACGCGCGGTCCTTCCGTCCCGACATCCAGGGCCTCCGGGCGCTGGCCGTGGGTCTGGTCATCCTGGCCCACGCCGGCCTCCGCACCGCCGCCGGCGGGTACGTCGGGGTGGACGTCTTCTTCGTGATCTCCGGCTTCCTGATCGTCGGTCTGCTCGTGCGCGAGGCGGGTCGGACCAGGCGGATCTCGATCGTCGACTTCTACGCCCGACGGGCCCGGCGGGTGATCCCCGCCGCGACCGCGGTGCTGGTGGTCACGGCCGTCGCGTCCGCGTACGTGCTGCCGTACGTGCGCAGCCTCGAGGTGCTCAAGGACTCGGTGTGGGCGGCGTTCTTCGGCGCGAACATCCGCTTCGCGCTCGTGGAGACCGACTACTTCGCCGAGGGCGAGCCGCCGTCGCCCGTGCAGCACTACTGGTCGCTGTCCGTGGAGGAGCAGTTCTACGTCGTCATCCCGGTGCTGCTGCTGGTCGTCGCGGTCGCGCTGCGGCGCTGGGGCAACGCACTGCCCGACCGGGTGAACCGGCAGCTGCGCCGCGCGGTGGTGGCCGTGCTCGGAGCGGTCAGCCTGGCGTCCCTGGCCTACTCGGTGTGGGTCACCGCGGCCAACCCGACGGCGGCCTACTTCTCCACGCCGGCGCGCGCCTGGGAGCTGGGCGTCGGCGGCCTGCTCGGCGCGCTGCTCTGGGGCAGGCGTCCTGAGCTGCGCCGCTGGCTCGCCGAGCTGGCCGGAGTCGCGGGGCTGGCGCTCGTGGCGGTGGCGACCCTCACCTACAGCGCGGCCACCCCGATGCCGGGTACGGCGGCCCTGGTGCCGGTGGCCGGCGCCGGGCTGCTGCTGTTCGCCGGCGCCACGACGACCGGGCCGGCGACGTACTGGTTCCGGCTCTTCTCCCTGCGGCCGATCCGGGTGCTCGGCGACTGGTCCTACTCGCTCTACCTCTGGCACTTCCCGGTGCTCCTGCTCGCCCAGGCCCACTGGGAGGAGCCGCGCCTGAGCCGGCCCCACCTCGCCGTCGCCCTGCTGCTGATCCTCGGCCTGAGCGCGGCGTCGTACCACCTGGTGGAGGAGCCGTTCCGCCGCGGGGTCCGGTGGCGGCCACGGGTCCGGGCCATCGGGCTCTACCCGGTCAGCCTGGCCCTGGTCATCGCGGCGGCGGCCGGGTCCCAGGCGTGGGTGGACCACCAGATCGCCGAGCTCGAGAGCAACCCCGCCATCGCCGCGGGCGACTACGACCGGAGCGACCTGAGCAAGGACCCGGCGGTCGCGCTGGTGCAGGCCTCGGTGCTGGCCGCTCGGGAGGACCGCCCGGTGCCCGGGGGTCTCGAGCCCGACCTCGGGCACCTGCGGGAGTCGGTGGCCCCGCTGGGGGAGTGCGACTACCGCACCGGCACCACGAGACTGTGCCCCTTCGGCGACGCCGACGCGGAGCGATCCATCGTGGTGGTCGGTGACTCGCACGCGCGCGCCTGGGGTCCGGCGGTCAGCGCGATCGGCGAGCGGCACGGCTACGCCGTCTATCAGCTCGTCTACAGCGGCTGCCCGGCCAACGCGGTCACGCGTCCCGACCCCGAGGGGGGCGGGCAGTGGACCGAGTGCGAGCGGTTCAAGGAGTGGGCGTTGGCACGGGTCGCCGAGCTGCGCCCGGAGCTGGTCCTGGTCGCGAACAACGCCTATCGCGGGCGGCACATGGCCGACGGCCGCCAGGAGCGGGGGCTCGCCGACCACCTCCGCCGCCTGGACGAGGCCGGGGGCCGGGTCGTCATGCTCGGGAACGTGCCGAAGCTCGAGCGGTCGCCCGGGGTCTGCCTCTCCACGCGGGACAAGGACCTCGGCGACTGCCTGTTCGAGCCCCTGCGCCGCCACGTCAAGGACCAGCGCAGGTTCGCGGCGGTCGCCGAGAGCGTCGGCGTCGACTTCGTCGACGCGCAGCGGTGGTTCTGCCACGACGGCGTGTGCCCTCCGGTCATCGGCCGGCTCGTCCCGCTGCGCGACCGCGACCACATCAGCGTCGAGTACGCCACCCGCCTCGCCGACCCCTTGGCGCGCGCCCTCGGCATCGACTGATCACCCGATCCGGAACTCCTCAGCCACGGGGTCGCGAGGCCGACTTCTGCTATCGGGCCTGGGTCCTGCCGGAATGCCCGAAAATCACACCGTTGTAATTCCGCGAATTACAACGACGTAGTTATTCGGATCGACTTGTGGCATTCGAAAGTGACTGATGAGATTCGTGTGACTTGTGGTGTTTACAGCGTGTGAAGGGGCAGACATGAACCAGCCGGCGGAGCGGATCCCTCGCGGCGTACGACGGACCCGCCGGCTGCGCGCGACCGTGGCTGCGGCGGTGGCCGCCGGGGTCGGACTCGTCGTGGCCCCGGTGCCGAGCCCCGCCACCTCCGCCCCGGCGCCCAGCGCGGTCGCGGCCCGGTCGGAGTGCCCGGCGCAGCGGACCATGCGGATGACCGAGGCGAACATCAAGTCCGGCATGAGCGCGGCGAAGACCAGGCGCGACATCGCGAAGGTCTACGCGGTCAAGCCGGACTTCGTCGCCTTCAACGAGGTGCCCTACCGCTCCGACGACGAGCTGACTCCGGACGCCTACGACATCTGGCGCAGCCCGGGCCGCTACATCGGTGCCAACGCCGTCGCCTGGCACGCCGACCGCTGGACCCCGATCGCGCGCGGCACCATCTATGTCAGCAACGTCCCCGGCAAGGTGGCGGGGCAGACCAGCGAGTGGGGCATCCGCTACGCGAACTGGGCGACGCTGCGGTCGACCGACGGCTGCCAGGTGGTCTCGGTCGTCTCCTACCACGTGGCGCCGCGCAACGAGATCACCAAGAACCTGCTGCTGCCGTCCGTGCGGCGCCTCGGCGCGCTCACGAAGTACCTGGCCACCTCGGGTCCGGTGATCCTCGCCGGCGACATGAACGTGCACTACAACGGGGCCCGGTACCCGCGCGCGGAGCTGACCGCGGGAGGGATGACGCCGACGTTCGACATCACGGGCAAGAAGATGCCGACCCACGACGGCGGCGGGATCATCGACTACATCTTCGTCAACCGCGGAGAGCAGTTCGCCGTCACCAAGCAGGTCACCCACGAGCTGTACTCCGACCACGACCTGCTGATCGCCGACCTCGTCCTCGACCGGACCGTCGACGTGCCGGCGGTCTCGCCGTCGGTGATGCGCGGCCACGTGCTCAACGTGCCGGAGTCGCCGATCCGGCGCGCCCGGATCGAGGTGGTCCGGCAGTACATGCTCGCCATCCGCAACACGCCGCCAGGGGAGAAGGTCCGCTTCGCCACCGACGCGCTCAACGACTCCCGGATCCGCAACGAGCTGGCCGCCGCCTACCGGCGCGGCGCGCACGTCAACTTCGTCACCACCAACCCGCGTCCGACCCGCTACGAGCAGTCGCTGATCGACCTGCTCGGCAGCAGCAAGTCACGGGACTCGTGGGCCGTGGTGCGGCCGCAGGCGAAGTCCGACGAGCTGCGGCTCCCGCCGGCGTTCTTCCTCGCGACGGTCTCGGCCGGGAAGCGCTACGTCCGCATCGACGCCGACGAGCCGGCGAGGCCGGCCCGGATGGGGCTGCGCACCACGCGGGCGCAGATGTACACCCAGCTCAAGGAGTACGACGCCATGCGGCTGAAGTTCCAGCGCCTGGCGCGCTGACCAGGGAGCGGGCCGGGGCCTCGCCGAGCTCGGGTCACCCGTGCTGGGCGAGGCCCTTGCCGCGTGCGGCGTACCCGGGCGTCGGCGTGCCGCGTGACATCGCTCACGCGCACCGTCCGCCCGCCCGAGCGCGGGCGACTGCGAAACCTACTCGCGGGTAGAGTTCTGGCGGTTACGGACCAGCGAAAGGGAACCGATGTCGCGCCTTTGCCAGACCGATGGCCTCACCGAGGACCAGACCGAGATCCTCAAGGCCGTGCGGACCTTCGTGGACGAGCAGATCATCCCGGTGGCCCAGGAGCTCGAGCATGCCGACGAGTACCCGACCGACATCGTCGAGGGGCTCAAGGAGCTCGGCGTCTTCGGGCTGATGATCCCCGAGGAGTACGGCGGTCTCGGCGAGTCGCTGCTGACGTACGCGCTCTGCGTGGAGGAGATCGCCCGCGGCTGGATGAGCGTCTCCGGCGTGATCAACACCCACTTCATCGTGGCGTACATGCTGATGAAGCACGGCACCGAGGAGCAGAAGCAGAAGTACCTGCCGCGGATGGCGACCGGCGAGGTGCGCGGCGCGTTCTCGATGTCCGAGCCGGGCCTCGGCTCCGACGTCTCCGCCGTCTCCACCAAGGCGGTCAGGCAGGACGATGGCTCCTACGCGATCACCGGCCAGAAGATGTGGCTGACCAACGGCGGCTCCTCGAACCTCGTCGCCGTGCTGTGCAAGACCGACGAGGGCGCCGACAGCGTCTACAAGAACATGACCACCTTCCTGGTGGAGAAGGAGGCCGGCTTCGGCGAGGTCGCCCAGGGGATCACCATCCCCGGCAAGATCGCCAAGATGGGCTACAAGGGCGTGGACACCACCGAGATGGTGCTCGACGGCCACCGCGTCTCCGCCGACCAGGTGCTCGGCGGTGAGCCCGGCAACGGGTTCTTCCACATGATGGACGGCGTCGAGGTCGGCCGGGTCAACGTCGCGGCCCGCGCCTGCGGCATCGCCTGGCGCGCCTTCGAGCTCGGCATCGGCTACGCCCAGCAGCGGCAGACCTTCGGCAAGCCGATCGCCGAGCACCAGGCGATCCTGTTCCGGATCGCGGAGATGGCCACCAAGGTCGAGACCGCCCACAACATGATGGTCCGCGCCGCCCGCCTGAAGGACACCGGCCAGCGGATGGACGTCGAGGCCGGCATGGCGAAGATGCTCGCGTCCGAGTACTGCAACGAGGTCGTCGAGGCGTCCTTCCGCATCCACGGCGGGTACGGCTACTCCAAGGAGTACGAGATCGAGCGGCTGTACCGCGAGTCGGCGTTCATGCTCATCGGCGAGGGCACCAGCGACATCCAGAAGATGATCATCGGCCGCGCCCTCCTCAAGGACTACCGCGTCTGATTGACCGAGCGCGTCTTCGGCTCGCTGGCGGGCAGCAAGCTGCCGAGCGGTGCCTCTCGCCGCGCTGCCGGCCTGGTCTACCTGGCCGAGCGCGTCTTCGGCTCGCTGGCGGGCAGCAAGCTGCCGGGCGGTGCCTCTCGCCGCGCTGCCGGCCTGGCTTGACTGCGGACGGCTCCCGCCGGTGACGTGTCAGTAGGGTGCTCGGGTGATCGCGACCGTCAGCACCGTCAAGGACACGCTCGCCAACGTCCAGCGGTTCGTCAGGGGCAATCTCGCCGGCGGGGTCGACCACATGGTGGTGTTTCTCGACGCGCCCGACCCGGAGGTCGAGGCGTGGCTCGGCGGGCAGGAGCACGTGACGCACGTGATGGCCGACGACGCCTGGTGGGGTGGCCGGCGACCCGCCGAGCTCAACAACCGCCAGCGGATGCACGCCAACATCGCGAAGGCGCTGTTCACGGTGGTTCCCGGCGTGGACTGGATCTTCCACGTCGACGCCGACGAGATCTGCCAGATCGACCGCGAGGCGATCGCCGCGGTGCCGCGCGGCCGCGACGCCGTACGGCTCAAGCCGCTGGAGGCCGTCAGCCGCAAGCACTGGGACCACAGCCCCACCTGGTTCAAGCAGCTGCTCGACGAGCAGGAGCTGGTCCTGCTCGAGGTGCTGGGCGTGATCGAGAAGCCCTCCAACGGCCACCTCTTCCACGGGCACGTCGAGGGCAAGGCGGGGGTCCGGCCCTCCCTGGACCGCTGGCTGACCATCCACCGGATCGTCGACGAGAAGCGCGAGCCGGTGGCCCACCACGAGGCCGACGGACTGTCCGTCCTGCACTACGAGTCCTACTCGGGCGAGGACTTCGTCCGGAAGTGGAGCTCCATCCTCTCGGCCGGCCCCGACGTGAGCCTGCGCCCGGTCCGCCAGCGCACCGCCCAGGCCGTGCGCGCGCTGATCGGCAAGCCGTTGACCGAGGAGCTGCGGGAGCGCTACCTGATGCGGATCTTCGAGGCGACGACCGAGGACCGGTTCGACACGCTCCGCGAGCTGGGCCTGCTCGTCGAGGCGCACCCCGACCAGGGCACGCACCGGCCGCGGGCGCTCGCGCCTGACGCGCGCGACCGGCTCGAGGAGCTGCTCGGCGGGCTGGCCGGCCAGCCGAAGGGCGCCTTCAAGGTGTGCGGTCCCGCGGCCGAGGTGCAGGACGTGCTCTCACGCCTCGGAGCCGGTGGCCGGTCCCGCCTCCCGTGGCGGCAGAATCGTCGTCCATGACGACTGCGCAGCAGCCTGGGAGCGAGACCGACGGCGGCACGGCCGCTTCGAAGACGTGGGCGGGCAACTTCTTCGAGGACTTCACCGTGGGTCAGGTGATCGAGCACGCGACGCCGCGCACGGTGACCGAGGGCGACCGCGCGGTGTACGGGTCGCTGTACCCGACCCGGTTCGCGATCCCGTCCTCGTCGCAGTTCGCCGCGGAGGTGGGGCTCACGCCGCACCCGGTCGAGGAGCTGGTCGCCTTCCACATCGCCTTCGGCAAGACCGTGCCCGACGTCTCGCTCAACGCCGTCGCCAACCTCGGGTACGCCGAGTGCCGCTTCCACCAGCCGGTGACGCCCGGTGACACGCTGACCACGCGGTCGGAGGTGATCGGCCTCAAGCAGAACTCCAACGGCAGGACCGGCGTCGTCTACGTCCGCTCCTCGGCCAGCAACCAGCGCGGCGAGGTCGCCGTCGACTGGGCGCGATGGGTGATGGTGCACAAGCGCGACACCGACGCGCCGGCCCCGGAGCCCGTCGTGCCCGACCTGGCGCCGTACGTCGCGCCGGGCGACCTGGTCGTGCCGGCCGGCCTCGACTTCACCCGCTACGAGGTCGGCGCCGCGGGCGAGCCGCACCGGTTCGACGACTACGAGGTCGGCGAGCGGATCGACCACGTCGACGGGGTGACGCTCACCGAGTCCGAGCACCAGCAGGCCACCCGGCTGTGGCAGAACACCGCGAAGGTGCACTTCAACGCCGAGGTCAGGCCCGACGGGCGCAACCTCGTCTACGGCGGCCACATCATCTCCATGGCCCGCGCGCTCTCCTTCAACGGACTGGCGAACGCGCAGCTCATCGCCGCCATCAACGGCGGCACGCATGCCGCCCCCGCCTTCGCCGGCGACACCGTCTATGCGTGGAGCGAGGTCCTCGACAAGGCCGAGACGTCCGTGCCGAGCGTCGGCGCGCTGCGGTTGCGGCTGGTGGCGACGAAGGGGCGGGACGAGTCGATGACCCTCCGGGGCGACGACGGCAAGTACGCCGACGGCGTGCTGCTCGACCTCGACCTGTGGGCGCTGATCCCGCGCTGAGCCCGGCGACGGGTCGTCCTATCAGCCGGTGACCCGGACCCTGCTGATCGTGTAGGTCACCTCGTCGTCCACCGCGTCGGCGAGGTGGTCGAGCTCGACGACCGACGGATGGTCCTGGCCCTCCGGCCAGGTGACGTCCACTCGGTCGACCTCGGGGTCGTTGGCCTGGGCGATGATCTCGTTGATCGTCAGCCGGGCGAACTCGGGCGCCTCGTCGCCCTTCTCGACGCCGCGACCGCCCAGGCTCCGGGCCGCGACCACATCGCCGTCGCGGACCCGGACCCGCACCGGGCCGGCCTGGGGGCAGTAGCAGAGCACCTCGAGGCGGTAGACGTAGTCGTCGGGCTCGAACTCCGGGTAGTCACCCGGCCCTGTGCTCCCAGTGCCGCTCCCCTCGGTCGGGCCGTCGCCGGGCGACTCGGCGACCCGGTCCCCGCCGTCGCGCGCCCGCTGGTCGTCCTCGCCGGCACAGCCGGCCAGGACGCCGACCGCGGCGCTCGCCAGGAGGCCGGCCGCGGCTCGGCGCAGTCGCGGCCGTGGGCGGTGGCCGCCGGGTGGTGTGCGCATGGGACCCATGATGCCTGGGACGCCTCAGGGTCCCTCGCGGTTCCCGCCCGGCCCGTCCGGACGGGGCGAGATTCGAGCCGGGGAAAAAATGGAACATGTTCCAGTTCCGGCCGTGACTCGGGTCACATCCGGTCGTTGCCTCCTCAGAGGCCCGGCGGCGGGTCTCCCTGTGCTCCCTGGAGAGGCCCGGATGAACGTGAAGCAGGCGCGCCGGACGATCGGCGTGGTGGCGGCGGTCCTGGCGCTGACCGCATGTGGGTCGCGGCTCGACCCGGAGACGGTCGCCGACGTCAACGGTGTCGCCGGCGGCGGTCAGGGGGGTGTCACCGGCGATCCCCTCGCTGCCGACGGCGCCGGAGCCGACGGCGGCGCCGGTGGCTCGGCCGACGGTGGTGGGGCGGCCGGCGGTGACAGCGCCGGCGGCGCCGGCAGTGGTGACAGTGCCGGCGGCAGCGGCGGTGGCGGAGGCGCCGGTGGTCCGACGTCGGGCAGCGGGTCGGCCACCGGCGGGGTCAAGGCGGGCTCGTGCGCCGGGTTCAAGAACCAGACCGGGATCACCGACAAGACGATCACCCTCGCCAACATCGCCGACATCTCCGGCCCGGTGCCCGGGATCTTCGAGGCGGCGCAGCAGGCCACCCGCGCCTACGTGGAGTACTTCAACTCCCAGGGCGACATCTGCGGTCGCAAGCTGTCCGTGGTCAACCTCGACAGTCGCGCCGATGCGGGCGCCGACCAGTCCGCGACGGTCAAGGCCTGCCAGCAGGCCTTCGCCGGCGTCGGGTCGATGGGCGCCTTCGACTCCGGCGGCGCCGGCCCCGCGGAGAGCTGCGGGCTCCCGGACATCCGCGCGGCGATGACCACCCCGGAGCGCGCCGACTGCGGCACCTGCTTCGGGGTCTACTCGGTGCGCCCCAACCTGATCGCCGACTCCGGGCCGAAGTGGCTGAAGTCCAAGTTCCCCAGCGCCACCAAGAACGTCGGCCTGCTCTACATCAACGGCGGGGCCGCCACCATCAACGCCAAGAGCCAGGCGGCCGCCTGGGCGAAGATGGGGTGGGGGATGAAGTACGTCCAGGGCATCGACGTGGCCGAGTTCAACTTCGCGCCGTACGTCCAGCAGCTCAAGGACAAGGGCATCAAGATGGTCGTCTACCTCGGGCCCTACCAGAACACGGTGAAGCTCCAGCAGGCGATGCAGCAGCAGGGGTACAAGCCGGAGGTCTTCATGCAGGACCCCACCATCTACGACCAGCGCTACGTGCAGCAGGCCGGAAGCCTCGCCGAGGGGTCCTACGTCTACTCGACGATCGATCTCTTCGAGAACAAGGCCAACAAGGAGATGCAGCTCTACCTGTCGTGGCTGCAGCAGGTGAAGCCGGGCGCCATCCCGAACTTCTACGGGCTGTTCGCCTGGTCGGCTGCCCGGCTGTTCGTCGAGAAGGCCGTCCAGCTCGGCGGCAAGCTCGACCGCAAGGCGCTCGTGGCCGAGCTGCGCAAGGTCAACAACTGGACCGGCAACGGCGTGCACGCGGCGATGCGCGTGGGCACGGCCGAGACTCCGCCGTGCCAGAAGATCATCCAGTACAAGGGCGGCAAGTGGCAGCAGGTGTCGCCGGGCAGCTGGATGTGCGGCGGCGTCGTCAACTCAGGTGTCGGCGGCTGAGGCGTGACCCCAGTCACATGCCGTCGTTCACTCTGATAGAGGTCTCGTTGAGACCTGCTCGTGACCTGCTTTCCTTGGAGAGGTGACATGTCGGTGCAACGTGTCCGTCGCGTGCTAGGCGCCTCCGTGGTCGTGCTCGCCCTCACCGCCTGCGGCTCGCAGCTGAGCCCCGAGGAGGTCGTCGGTGCCTCGGGCACGACCGGCGCCAACGGCGAGATCGGCGTGCCCGGCGACCCGGCCGCCGGTGACGTGGGCGGCGGCGACGCCGCCGCCGACGGAGGCTCCGGGGACGCCGCCGACGGGGGAGTGGCCGGGTCGGGTGACGGCGGTTCCGCGGGCGGCGGCTCGGCCGGCTCAGGCGGCGGGTCGTCGAGCGGCAAGGGCTCGGCCACGGGCGGTGTGAAGGCCGGGTCGTGCGCCGGGTTCAAGAACCAGAAGGGCATCACCGACAAGGCCATCACGATCGCCAACGTGTCGGACATCTCCGGTCCGGTGCCGGGAATCTTCGAGTCGGCCCAGCAGGCGACCCGGGCCTACGTGGAGTACTTCAACTCCCAGAGCGACGTCTGCGGGCGCAAGCTCGCGCTGGTCAACCTGGACAGCCGCGCGGACGCCGGCGCGGACCAGCAGGCCTACGTGAAGGCCTGCGACCAGGCGTTCGCCGCGGTGGGCTCCATGTCCGCCTTCGACTCCGGCGGCGCCGGCACCGCCGACGGCTGCGGGCTGCCCGACATCCGGTCGACGATCGTGAACCCCGAGCGGCAGGCCTGCAAGTCCTGCTTCGGCGCCTACGCCATCCAGACCAACCTGATCTCTGACCCCGCGGCGAAGTGGCTGGCGCAGAAGTTCCCGTCCGCGGTGAAGAATGCCGCCTTCCTCTACATCAACGCCGGTGCGGCGCCGGTGAACGCCAAGAGCCTGGCCGCCGGCTACGAGAAGGCCGCCGGCTGGAAGGCCAAGTACGTCCAGGGCATCGACGTCGCGGAGTTCAACTTCGCGCCCTACGTCCAGCAGATGAAGGAGAAGGGCATCCGGGGCGTCATCTACTACGGCCCCTACCAGAACACCGTGAAGCTGCAGCAGGCTATGCAGCAGCAGGGTTTCAAGCCCGACTTCTACATGCAGGACCCGACGATCTACGACAGGCGGTACGTCGACCAGGCCGGCGGGGTGGGCGAGGGCTCCTACGTCTTCTCGCCCAACGACCTGTTCGAGAACAAGGGGAACTCCGAGATCCAGCTCTACCTGTCGTGGCTGCAGCAGGTGAAGCCCGGTGCCATCCCCAACTACTACGGCCTGTTCGCCTGGTCGGCGGCTCGGCTCTTCGTCGAGAAGGCGATCGCGCTCGGCGGCAAGCTGACCAGGGGCACCATGGTCGACGCGCTGAACAAGACGACGAGCTGGAACGGCAACGGCGCGCACACCGCGATGAACATCGCCACCGGTGCGACCCCGCCTTGCCTGAAGATGCTCCAGCTCAAGAGCGGTCGGTGGCAGCAGGTGTCGCCCGGCAACTACATGTGCGGCCGCGTCGTCAACTCAGGTGTCGGAGGCTGATCCATGAGCTCGCTGTTCGCGTTCACGCTACTGGGGATCTTCACCGGAGCCGCCTACGCCATCATGGCCAGCGGCCTGGTGCTGACCTACACCACGACCCGGGTGTTCAACATCGCGCACGGCGCGTTCGGGATGGTGCTGGCCTTCACGTTCTGGGACTTCACCCAGCGGCAGGGGCTGCCGACCCTGCTCTCGCTGTTCCTGGTGCTCGGGGTGGTCGCCCCGGCGATCGGCTGGTTCATCCAGCGGTTCGTCACGCGCGGGCTCGGCGAGGGCCCGGTTTCGGTGGCGCTGGTCGTCACCGTGGGCCTCCTGGTCGGGCTGATCGGCCTGGCCCAGCAGATCTGGCCGCCGGAGCCGCGGATCCTGCTGCCGTTCCACGCTGAGACCGGCTGGCAGCTCGGCGACACCTACATCACCGCCCACCAGGTGATCACGATCCTCTGCTCGATCGTGGTCGCCGGCGGTCTCTACCTGCTGTTGAACCGGACCCGGATCGGCACGGCGATGCGCGCCTCCGTCGACAATCCGGAGCTCCTCAAGCTGTTCGGCGGCAGGCCCGACACGGTCGCCGCGCTCTCCTGGGCGGTCGGCATCTCGCTCGCCGCGCTCGGCGGCATCCTGCTGACCCCCGTCGTCGGGCTTGACTACTACGCCCTCACGCTGCTGGTCATCAACGCCTATGCGGCCGCGATGCTCGGCCGGCTCAAGAGCCTGCCGCTGACCTTCGCCGGCGCGATGGTGCTCGGGATCCTGGAGTCGTGGGCGGTCGGCTACCTGCCGACCGAGGGATTCTGGTCGACCGTCCGCCCGGCGATCCCCGCGCTGTTCCTGTTCGCGATCGTCGTGGCGATGCCGCAGGCGCAGCTGCGGATCGGGCAGGTCAAGGGCATCGTCGCCGCGCCGGTGCCCACGATCCGCAAGTCGCTGGGCTGGGGCGGTGGGCTGCTGCTGGTCGCGATGCTGGTGCTCAATCTCGTGGCGCCCAACCAGGTGCTGCTGATCGGCACCGCGGCGACGTACGCCATGGTGATGCTCTCGCTGGTGCTGCTGACCGGGTACGGCGGACACGTCTCGCTGGCCCAGTTCACCTTCGCCGGCGTCGGCGCGCTCGCCTACGCCAAGCTGGGCGAGCCCAACCTGGTCGGGCTGCTGATCGCCGCTCTGATCGCGGCCGGGGTGGGCGCGCTGGTCGCCCTGCCGGTGCTGCGGCTCACCGGGCTCTACCTGGCACTGTCGACGATGGCGTTCGCGGTGCTCATGGACAAGGTGATCTTCCAGGCCGACTTCGCCTTCAAGTTCAACGGCACGCTGCAGACCGAGCGGCTGTCCATCCTCGGCTTCCAGATCGCCAGCGACACCTCCTACGTCTGGTTCATGGTGCTGGCGTTCGTGCTGCTGGCGCTGTTCGTGCTGTTCCTGCGCCGCGGCGCCCTGGGGCGGATGCTGATCGCGATGCGCGACAGCCCGTCGGCCTGCGGGACCCTCGGCCTCGACATGCGGTGGTTCCGGGTCGGCCTGTTCGCGCTGTCGGCCGGGATCGCCGGGCTGGCGGGCGGGCTCTTCGCCGGCCTGCGCGGAACCGTCGGCGCCGCGGACTTCCTCTACTTCCAGTCGCTGCTGGTGCTGCTCCTGGCCGTGGTGTTCGGCGTCACCTCGGTGACCGGCGCACTGCTGGGCGGCACCGCCCTGATGCTGCTGCCGGAGTGGCAGGCGTCGCAGCCCGAGCTGGCAGGGCTGCTCTTCGCGATCCTCGGCTTCGGCGCCGTGCTGCTGGGCCGCGACCCCAACGGCATCGCCAACCACACCTTCCGCGTGGGCCGGTGGGGCTGGGCGGGCGTCGCTCCCCGGCTGGAGGAGCGGCTCCAGCCGCTGCTGCCGCGCGGCGGCAAGCACAAGGGGGAGCCCGAGGCGGGCGAGGAGTACGACGAGAGCCGGCTGGTGCCGGTCACCGCTGCGGCCCCTGGCGACCCCTCCGACATGGAGACCACGATGGTGATCCCGAAGGGAGTGGGCTGATGGCACTGCTCGAGGTCGACGAGGTGGTGGTGAGGTTCGGCGGGGTGACCGCGGTCAACGAGGCGAGCTTCACCGCCGACCGGGGCGTGATCACCGGGCTGATCGGGCCGAACGGAGCGGGCAAGACGACCTGCTTCAACGTGATAACCGGGCTGCAGAAGCCCACCCGCGGCAAGGTCCGCTTCCGGGACAAGAACATCAACCACTGGCCGGTGCACAAGCGTGCGAAGCACGGCATCGGGCGCACGTTCCAGCGGCTGGAGGCCTTCGGCTCGTTGTCGGTGCGCGACAACGTGCGCGTGGCACACGACATCCACGGTGGCGTGCTGTCGTGGCTGCGGCCCTCGGCGGCCAACGTCGACGCGCTGCTCGACCGGGTGGGGATCGCCGACTACGCGGCCGAGCGTGCCGACTCGATTCCGACCGGCACCGCCCGCCTGCTGGAGCTGGCGCGCTGTCTTGCCTCGGATCCCAAGCTGCTGCTGCTGGACGAGCCGTCGTCGGGCCTCGACGAGTCGGAGACCGACGCGTTCGGCGACCTGCTCAAGGAGCTCGCGGCCGAGGGCTGCGCGATCCTGATGGTCGAGCACGACATGGACCTGGTGATGAGTGTCTGCGACGAGATCCACGTGCTCGACTTCGGGCAGATCATCGCCTCGGGCACACCGGCCCGGATCCGTGCGGACGAGAGGGTCCAGCAGGCCTATCTCGGCTACTCCGACACCGACGACGCCGGCCCGGGGCCTGACGCCGACCTGGCCGACACGACGGTGATCCCGCCGGTCACCGAGAGGGTGCTGTCATGAGCGTGCCGATCCTGGAGGTCGTCGACCTGCACGCCGCCTACGGGCGGATCGAGGTGCTCCGCGGCGTCGACCTGTCCGTGCCGAAGGGCGCGGTGATGGCGCTGCTCGGCCCCAACGGGGCCGGCAAGTCCACCCTGGTCAAGGTGATCTCGGGCCAGAAGGAGCCGACGTCGGGGGACATCCATCTCGCCGGCGTCGCGGTGCGCAAGGCGCGGTCCGACGAGCTCGCCAGGGTGGGGCTGTGCACCGTGCCGGAGGGCCGCTCGGTCTTCCCGAACCTCACGGTGGAGGAGAACCTCACCCTGATGTCGTACGCCGGGGTGCCCACCGGTGCGATCCTCGACACCGCCTACGGCTACTTCCCGCGCCTGCACGAGCGGCGCCACCAGCTGGCGGGCACCATGTCCGGCGGCGAGCAGCAGATGCTCGCCATGTCGCGGGCGTTGTCGTCCGACCCGGCTCTGCTGCTGCTCGACGAGCTGTCGATGGGCCTGGCCCCGCTGATCGTCGACGAGCTCTACGACACCGTGGCCCGGATCGCGGAGTCCGGCGTCTCCATCCTCTGCATCGAGCAGTTCGCCCGCACCGCGCTGCGGGTGGCCGACTACGCCGCCGTCATGTCCGGCGGCCGGGTCGTGGCCACCGGCGAGCCCGGAGAGATCCTCGACACCATGGCCGACGTCATCCTCGGAGGTGCCGCATGAGCGACCGAACCAACCCGTTGCGCCGGGTGCGCCTGGCCTACCGCACCAAGGTCCTGCTGGCCGCCGGCGTCGTGGCCAGCATGGTGCCGGTCGCCGGTGGCCCGGCGGGCGCCGTACCCGCTGAGGGGGCGCCGGCGCGGGCCGCGGCGGCGTACGGCGGCTACACCGCCACCGCGTGGGCGACGCCGATCCGGGTGGAGGTCTACGAGCCGAGCCTGCCGATCCCGGCGACGCCGCAGGTGGAGTTCGAGATGGGCTACAGCAAGGTGAAGGCCGACTCCGGGTCCTCCACCGGCCGCGCGAGCTACTTCTGGCCCGGCGACCCGGTCGGGGAGGGGCTGCGCACCTTCGCCGAGCAGCTCGGCCTGCCGGCCGACAACCCGCTGACCGGCAACGGCTACCCGGTCCAGGTCAACTCGCAGTACCCCGGGGAGCCGCCGTCGCAGCGGGACGAGCCGTTCCCGGGCATGGTGATGCGCACCACCTCCGGGGACAAGACGGCCGTGGCCGAGAACGGCTTCTCGCCCGACGGCGTCGTGCTCGGGCCCGAGGCGAGCGAGCCGCCGAAGGGCGGTGACCCCAGCGGCAACCCCCTCGCAGGGCTGCAGGATCAGCTCGGCAACCTGCTGGGTGGGGGCCTTGCAGGCACCTCGACCAAGAAGACGGCCATGGTGCCGGGCGCGCCGTCGGTGCCGGGCCTGCCGCCCGAGCTCGGCCTCCTCGTCGACATGGACGGCTACGTCTCGGTGAGCCGGATGGACGCCACCAAGGACCCGATCGCGACCGCCTCCCGCGCCTCGCTGGGCGAGATCCGGCTGCTGGGCGGGCTGCTGACGCTGGGTGGCCTGGAGACGGTCGCGAGGGCGACCACCGACGGCGCCAAGGGCGCCGCCAGCGGCAAGGCGGCCTGGGGCAGGATGGCCATCGCCGGCCAGGAGTTCGAGATGGGTCCCGACGGCATCAAGGCCGCAGGCAAGACCACGCCCATCCCGTTCCTCAAGGATGCGCCGGCCGCCGCCCTGGAGCAGCTCGGCATCACGATCGAGGTGCCGAAGCCGACGCGCAAGGTCGAGGGTGACCTCGCGACCAGCGTGCACGAGGGCCTGCGGGTGACCCTGGACACCAAGGTCCTGGCGCCGGTGCTGAAGGCGATCCCCTCCTCGGCCCTCGGTGAGCTGATCCCCGCGGAGGCCGGCCCGCTCAAGGGCATCGTCTCCGGGCTGTCGGGGCTCGCGCCGAAGATCGTGCTGACCCTCGGCGTCGCCAGCGCGACCGTCGACACGGTTCCGCCGATCGAGGTCGGCGCGCCGCCCGCGCCGGGCGTCACCGACGCGGAGGCGCCGCCGCCCGCCTCCGGCGGCAACGCCGGCGGCGGTGGATCCGCCGGTGCACCGCCCGCTGCCGGTGACAGCGCGCCGACGGCCCCCGCCGGTGCCGCCGACGCCAAGAGCGGGGAGGTGGATGCCCTCGTGGACGCCGCCCCCGCCAGCGCCGGCCTGCCCGCGCTGTTCTCCATCCCCGGGATGCTCCTGATCGCCGCCTTCGCCGCAGCCGCCGTGGCCGGCAGCTGGTTCCGGCGCATCGGGGCCGCCGCGCTCGGCGGCGGCGGTGCCTGTCCGCACGGCCTCGACAGCGGCCTCCCCGACCTCCGAAAGGCATGACCATGACCGACAACGCCATTCCCGCGTCCGGGAGCCGACTCGGCATCGGCGCTCCCATGCCGCGCGCCGGCAGCTCCAGCGGCATCGCCCCCATCAAGGACAACCACTACGCACTGCTGCAGGTGATCCTCTTCTGGGCGGGCGCGATCATGCTGCCGCTCGGCCTCGTGGTGATCATCCTCGGCTGGTACGGCGCCGCGAACACGCCCTACCAGTACGACCAGCTCTCCTACCTGGTCTCCGGGGGTCTCCTCGGCCTCGGCCTGACCTTCATCGGCGGGTTCCTCTACTTCGGTGCCTGGCTCGCCCGGATCGCCGCGGACGGCCGGGAGTCCTCCAAGCGGCTCGCCGACACCCTCCTCGTCCTCGCCGACGTCACCAGCCGCGCCGCCGCGACCGACGACCACGGCGTCGACGTCGGCGCCATCCCGGTCACCGCCGGGACCGGCACCACGATGCACCGCCGCGACTGCTCGCTCATCGCCCACCGCGCGGACCTCACCCCCGTCGGGGAGAACAACGCGCACCTCACCATCTGCCGGGTCTGCCGTCCCGACGTGCGGGGATAGCGTATGACCGTGGTGTTGAGCGCGAAGGGGACCCGGCTCAACCGACGCGGCCTCGAGACGAGGCGCCAGCTGCTGCGCGAGGCGCTGTTCTGCCTCGCCGAGAACGGCCCCGAGGCGGCGAGCGCCAACGCCGTCGTCAAGCGGGCCGGCGTCACCTGGGGCACCATCCAGCACCAGTTCGGGGACGTCGACGGCCTCTGGGCCGCCGTGCTCGAGTACGTCGCCGAGCACCGCGGCCCGGTCTTCGCCGAGATCCCCGCGCAGCCGGGCCTCGGCGACCGGGTCGAGGCCGTCGTGGAGATGCTGTGGGCGGCGCTCGAGATGCCAGGGTCGGTGGCCATCTACAACCTGCGCGACTCGCTGCCCCGGCAGCGCGAGCACCTCGAGGCGTCGTTCCCGCGCACCGCCCAGGCGATCGCGCGCTGGGACGCCGAGTGGACGGCGATCTGCGAGCGCTCCTTCGGCGGGCTCGACGTCGACCACGACAAGCTCATGCGAGTGCGGAACCTGCTCCCCGGTGCGATCAGGGGCGTGTTCAACGAGCGCAACTTCAGCAGCTACGTCGACGCCGACGAGGCCCGGCGCGGGCTGACCGAGGCGATCACCGCCTATCTCCGGAGCTGACGTGGCCGACGCCCCGCCCGGTGGCCGTGATCGGCTCCCCACCGGCCGCGCCGCGGTCCTCGCGCGCCATGGCACCACGGAGTGGAGTGCTGCCGGCAGGCACACCTCGCGCACCGACCTGCCGCTGCTCCCCGACGGCGAGCGGGCCGCGCGGGAGCTCGCCGGAAGACTGGCGGGCACCACGTTCGCGGAGGTGCTGACGAGCCCGCTGCAGCGCGCGCGTCGTACGGCCGAGCTGGCGGGGTTCCCCGACGCCGAGGTGTGTGCCGACCTGACGGAGTGGGGCTACGGCGAGGTGGAGGGCCGGACCACGGCCGAGGTCCGCCGGGAGGTCCCGGGGTGGAGCGTGTGGACGCACGGTTGTCCGGGCGGCGAGAGCGCCGCCGAGGTCGCGGTCCGCTGCGACCGGGTCGTCGACCGCGTCCGGGCGGCCGCGGGCCCGGTGCTGCTCTTCGCGCACGGCCACCTGCTGCGAGCGCTCGCTGCGCGGTGGCTGGGCCTGTCCGTCGCCGAGGGGCGGCTGTTCCGGCTCGACACCGCGACCGTCTCCGAGCTCGGCTACGAGCGCGAGACCCCGGTCCTGCTCCGCTGGAACGCCTGATCGCACGCCGTCCTCGTGCCGTGGCCGCGGCGGTGCTTGACGTCGGGCGCGCCGCACAGCAACGTGACGGGCATGCCCTCGGACCCGTCGGACGTTCCCGGGCGCCCCTCGCTGCGTGTGGGGTGTCCGCGCTGCCCGGCGCCGGTCGCGGAGATCGACGGCCACTGGTCGTGCCCCGACCACGGCGTCGTCGTGCCGCTGTGGCATCCCGCCACCGCGTCGTACGACGACTTCGCGGGACACCTGCGCCGCGCGGGTGGGTTCCCCACCTACCTGCCGTGGCCGCTCGGACCGGGCTGGAGCGTCACCGACTTCGCTGCCGTCGCGCCTCGGCGCGGCCGGGCCCGGGCGACGATGACCTGCGTGTCGGGCACCAGCCAGCTCGACGGACCGGTCGACGTGATGGTGATCAGCGAGGAGCCGGGCACCGGCTTCGGGGCCCGGGTCGCCGGCCTCACCGGTGCCTACGGCGCCGAACGGCTCGACCCCGGTGCCGAGGTCGGCGACGGGCCGCCGACGGTGCGTGTCCGCGTCGGCAGCCACCCGGTCGGGCTGTGGCCGGTCTCGGTGAGCAGCGCGGCGGGGGAGTGGGACAGGTCCGTGGTCGCCGGTGAGGCGGAGGGGCGTTGGCTGTGGATCGTGCTCCGCCCCGCGTCGGCGATCCTGCTCCTGCGTGACGACTGGATCCTGCGCGACGTCTCGGCCACCGGTCCCCAGCTGGTGGCGCTGCCGTTCGGGGGCCCGGCGCCGTCCTGGTGACGGCGGCCGCGGGCTCGCGCGGGCTCGGTCTGACGCGCCGTGACGCGGCCCACCGCGTCGTCGGCTCGTTGTCAGACAATCCCCGCCACTAGCCTGCTCGGGTGCGGATCGACCTCCATACCCACTCCAGCGTCAGCGACGGCACCGAGCCGCCCGCCGACCTGGTGCGCGCCGCGGCCGCGGCCGGGCTCGACGTCGTCGCGCTGACCGACCACGACACCACCGCCGGCTGGGACGACGCCGCTGCGGCAGCGGCCCAGGTCGGTGTCGGGCTGGTGCGCGGCATCGAGATCAGCACGCGTCACCGCGGCTCGGGGGTGCACCTGCTGGCCTACCTGCCGGACGCCCGTGACCCGGTGCTGGGGGCCGAGCTCGAGCGGATCGTCGCCGGGCGCGAGCAGCGCGTGCCGGCGATGCTGGCACGGCTGCGCGCGCTCGGGATCCCGGTGTCCGAGGAGACGCTGGCCGAGGTGAGCGAGGGCAACCAGGTGACCGGCCGTCCGCATGTCGCCGACATGCTGGTGCGACTGGGTGCGGTGCGCGACCGCGACGAGGCCTTCGCCCGGCTGCTCTCCCAGGGACAGCCGGCCTACGTCGACCGCTACGCCCCGGAGCTGGTCGACATGATCGGGGTCGTCACCGCCGCGAGAGGGGTCGCCGTGGTGGCGCACCCGTGGGGACGCGGGTCGCACGACCTGCTCGACGAGCCCGAGCTCGCCGTACTGGCGGAGGCAGGGCTCGCCGGCATCGAGGTCGACCACCTCGACCACGACCAGTCGCAGCGAGCCCGGCTGCGGGACATCGCGGGTCGGCTCGGGCTCGTCGTCACCGGTGCCAGCGACCACCACGGCACGGGGAAGGTCGGTCACGCGCTGGGGTGCGAGACCACCGCGCCCGAGCAGCTCGACCGGATCCTGGCACGGGCCGCCGAGCTCGGCTCGCCCACCGCCCTGGTCGGGAGGGACCGCTGATGCTGGAGTACGTCCTGCTCGTCGAGGTCTTCGTGACCCTCTTCGTGATCATGGACCCGGTCGGCACGGTGCCGATCTTCCTGTCGCTGACGGCGGGGCGGAGCGCGGCGACCGCCCGGCGGCTGGCCTGGCAGGCCGTCGCCGTGTCGTTCCTGGTGATCACGTTGTTCGCGTTCTTCGGGCAGCAGATCCTGAACTACCTGCACATCTCGCTGCCGGCCCTGCAGTGCGCGGGCGGCCTCCTCCTGCTGCTGGTCGCGCTGGAGCTGCTGACCGGCAAGGAGGAGGAGCTGACCGCGAGCAACGACGCCAACGTGGCGCTCGTCCCCCTCGGCACCCCGCTGCTCGCCGGGCCGGGCGCGATCGTCGCGACCATGCTGTTCGTGCAGGGCATCGACAGCTGGGGCAGCGGCCTCGCCGTCGCGCTCGGCGTGGTCGGCGTCCACCTCACCCTGTGGCTGGCGATGCGCTACTCGCTGCCCATCCTCCGGGTCATCCGCGAGGGCGGGGTCCTCCTCGTCACCCGCATCGCCGGCCTCCTCCTCTCCGCCATCGCCGTCCAGCTCGTCGCCGACGCCGTCCGCGCCTTCATCGCCGGCGAGGGCTGACCACCTCCCCCCACCCTCACTCCCACGAGGTGGCGAGATACGGCGCGCGAGGTGGGAGGTTATGGCGCGCGAGGCGGGAGGTTGTGGCGCGCGAGGTGGGCGGTTATGGCGCGCGAGGTGGTGAGGTCTTGCCTGCCGAGGGGTCTGGCGGCTGGGGAAGCGGTCCGTCGCCGCAGGGAGTACGGCTCCGTGGCACGAGACGTGGCACGCCGTACGCCCGAAGCTGCCACTTCGCACGCCGGAGCCTGCCACCTCGTTGCGCAAGACGTGCCACTTCGTGCGCCGAAAGCTGCCACCTCGTGGTGCGGAACCTGCCACCTCGTGGTGCGGAACGTGCCACTTCGCGCGCCGAATCCTGCCACTTCGCGCGCCGAAACCTCCCACTTCGCGCGCCGAAACCTGCCTCCTCGTGCGCTACTTGCGGCCGAGGCCCTGGAGGCGGTGGAGGGCGCCGCGGGGGACCAGGCGGCTGGCGGTGACGATCGCCTTGTAGCGCTTGGACGGGATGGAGAGGGCGCGGCCGCGGTCGTAGTCGGCCAGGGCGTCGCGGACCAGCCGGTCGGGCTCCAGCCAGAGCACGCGCGGAGCGGAGGCGTCGCGGTCGACCCCGAGCCGCTCGTGGAACTCGGTGCGCACGAAGCCCGGGCACAGCGCCATCACGGTCACGCCGCTCGCGGCGTACTCGTCGTGCGCCCAGGCGCTGAACGAGTTCACCCACGCCTTCGCGGCGCTGTAGGTGCCGCGGGGGAGGAACGCCGCCACGCTGGAGACGTTGATGATCCCGCCCCGCCCGCGCGCCACCATCGGCCCGAGCGCGGCGTGGGAGAGGCGGAGCACGGCGCGGACCAGAACGTCCTGCTGGGCCTGCTCCACGTCCACCGGGTTGTCGAGGAACCGCTCCTTCAGGCCGAAGCCGGCGTTGTTGACGAGCAGGTCGACGGGCCGGTGCTTCTCGGCCAGCCGCGCCTCCACGGCGGCGAGCTGGTCGGGGACGGTGAGGTCGGCGGTCAGCACCTCCACGTCGACGGAGTACGACGACCGCAGCTCCTTCGCAACGCCCTCCAGTCGCGCGGTGTCGCGGGCGACGAGGACGAGGTCGTGGCCGCGTCCGGCGAGCTGGCGGGCGAACTCGAGACCGATCCCGGCGGTGGCGCCGGTGACCAGGGCGCGGGGCGATGTGGTGGACATGCGCCCAGTCAATCAGGGGATGCCGCCCGCGCCGGCGGTCATCCGGCATGATGTGCCGTGATGAACAGCGAGCAGGCGCAGCAGACGATCCTGGCGGTCGCCAACCAGAAGGGTGGCGTTGCCAAGACGACGAGCGTCGCCTCCGTCGGCGCCGCGCTGGCCGAGCGCGGCCAGTCCGTGCTGCTCGTGGACCTCGACCCGCAGGCCTGCCTGACCTTCTCGCTCGGCATCGACCCCGAGGACCTCGAGCTCTCGGTGCACCACGTGCTCACCAAGGGCGTCGACGTCGGCGAGGTGATCATGGAGACCCACGACGGCGTCGACCTGCTGCCCGCGACGATCGAGCTGGCCCGCGCCGAGGCCGACCTGTTGACCCGCACCGGTCGCGAGCACGTGCTCCGCGGCGTGGTGGAGGACCTGCGTGCCTCCGGCCGCCACTACGACTGGGTGCTCCTCGACTGCCCACCGTCGCTCGGCGTGCTCACCGTCGCCGCCCTGACCGCGGCCACCGGCGTGCTCATCCCGCTGCAGTGCGAGACGCTCTCCCACCGCGGCGTCGGTCAGCTGCTCGACACGGTCCACGACGTACGCCGGTTCACCAACCGCGACCTCGAAGTGTGGGGCGTGCTGCCGACGCTGTACGACGGCCGCACCAACCACGCGCGGGCCGTGCTCGACACCATCTCCGAGACCTACGAGCTCGACGTGGTGGAGCCGCCGATCCCCAAGACCATCAAGTTCGCCGAGGCGCCGGCCGCGGGCCGCTCGATCCTCGCGACCAGCCGGAGCAGCAAGGGCGCCCAGGCCTACCGCGAGGTGGCCGGCACCCTGATCGCACGGGCGGCACGCTGACCCGTGAAGCACGCACGCGAGCCCGCGGGGCGCCACCGGGCGGAGGTCCGGCCCCGGTACGGCCGCGTGAGCGCGCTCGGTGCCGCGCTCGCGGTCACCCTGGTCGCGGTGGCCGGTGGCTTCGGCCTGCTGCCGAGCGGCGGTGAGCCGACGGCCGCGTCGTCCGTCACGAGCGCCGACCGCAGCACCGCCGGGAGCACCACACGACCCGCCGACACGACCGACGAGCCTGCCGCCGACTCGGCCAGCTCGGCGCCGGCCGGCAGGCGGAGCAAGGCCGCCGCGGCGACCGGCCCCGAGGGCGCAGGCGACCCCGACGACACCTCGCTGCCGCCGCGGTCGGGCTCCGGACGCCGGGTCGTCTTCAGCGAGAGCCGCCAGCGGGTGTGGCTGGTCGATGCCGCCGGCAAGGTCCTCCGCAGCCACCTCGCCTCCGGCAGCGTCTACGACAACCTCGACCCCGGCAGCTACGAGGTCTTCTCGCGCAGCCGGCACGCGGTCGGCATCGACGACTCCGGCACCATGGAGTACTTCGTGCGGTTCACCCACGGCGACGCCGGTGCCGCGATCGGCTTCCACACCATTCCCGTGCACGAGGGCCGGCCGGTCCAGAGGGTCGCCCAGCTCGGCACGCCCCTGTCGCACGGGTGCATCCGCCAGAAGCGCGACGACGCGATCGCCCTGTGGGAGTTCGCGCCGGTCGGCACCACCGTCGTCGTCACCGCCTGACCGATCCGCGCAGCGGCTGTGAGACTCGCCACGGGAGGCGCCGTACTGGCGGAAATCGGTCGCGAGCACCCACCGGGGATGGGATCGTTGCCGCTCGTGATCATGCGATGAGCTGGCTGGACCGCTTCCGCGCCCTGCGCATGGACCTGACGCCGTGGCGCGCGTCGCGGGACTACCGCCTGCTGCTGGTCGCCGGCACGGTCTTCTACCTCGGCGCGATGGTCAGCTACGTCGCCATCCCCTTCCAGGTCTACACGCTGACCGGCTCGAACTTCGCCGTGGGCGCCATCGGCCTCGTGGAGCTGGTGCCGCTGCTCGTCTTCGGCCTGTACGGCGGCGCGCTGGCCGACCACGTCGACCGGCGTCGCCTGATGGTGGGCGCCGGTGTGGCCCAGGCCGTGCTGACCGCCGTGCTGGCGGTCAACGCCTTCCGCGACGAGCCGAGCCTCGTCGTCATCTTCGTGGTCGCGGCGCTCCTCGCGAGCGCCTCGTCGCTCCAGCGCCCGTCGCGCGAGGCCCTGCTGCCCCGCACGGTCACCCACGACCAGCTGCCGGC
Organism: Nocardioides proteolyticus; assembly: GCF_051280635.3. Lineage (NCBI taxonomy): Bacteria > Bacillati > Actinomycetota > Actinomycetes > Propionibacteriales > Nocardioidaceae > Nocardioides > Nocardioides proteolyticus. Next base: position 137,332 of record NZ_JBNBPO030000003.1, read on the forward strand.
CGCCAACGCCCTGGCGAGCTTCGGCATCCAGCTCGGGGTGCTCGTCGGGCCGGCGATCGGCGGGCTCCTGGTCGCCTACGTCGGGATCGGCTGGTGCTTCGTCGTGGACGTGGTCGGCCTGTGCGTCGCGTCGGTGCTGTACCTGCTGATGCGGCCCTACCCGCACCGGGCCGAGACCACCCCGCCGAGCCTGGCCGGCATCGTGGAGGGCGTCCGCTACGCCGTCGGCAGGCGCGACCTGCTCGGCACCTACTTCGTCGACATCGCCGCGATGCTGCTGGCGCTGCCGGTCGTCCTGTTCCCGGCCCTGGTGGAGGAGGTGTTCGAGCGGCCCGAGCTGCTCGGCCTGCTCTACTCGGCCGAGACGGCCGGTGCGCTGGTCGCCACGCTGCTGTCGGGGTGGACCGGTCGGGTGCACCACCACGGCCGGGCGATCGTGCTCGCCGCGGCCGGGTACGGAGGGTTCGTCGCCCTGGCCGGCCTGATGCCCTCCATCTGGCTGGTCGCCGCCTTCCTCGCGCTCGCCGGTGCCTGCGACATGATCTCCGGCGTCTTCCGCGGCACGATCTGGGGCCAGACCATCCCCGAGTCGATGCGCGGCCGGCTCGCCGGCATCGAGATGCTGTCGTACTCGGTGGGACCGCTCGGCGGACAGGTCCGCGCCGGCATCACCGCCGACCTGTGGTCGGTGCGGGGCGCGATCACCAGTGGTGGCGTCGGGGCGGTCGTCGGCGTCGCGGCAGCGGCCGCCTGGCTGCGGGGCTTCTGGTCGTACGACGCCCGCACCGACGAGCACGCGATGGCCGAGCGGGCCGCGCGCGCGGCGGCCGGCGAGCAGTGACGGCGGAGCGCGGACCCCACCTCGTCGAAGCGCTCGGCAGGGCCTAGCTGCACCTGGACGCAGCTCGACCCCCGGACGGCGAGATCCGGGGGCCGAGGGAACGAAGAGGCCGGCGGCCTCAGACGGTCTGCGACTCCGTGGCGCCGTCGTTGGACCCGCCCGCGGAGGCCTGGGACTGGCCCGCGCCACTCTCGGCGCCGCCCCCACCGCCGGAGCGGCGGCGACGACGTCGGCGGTTGCGGCTGGCGCCGGCCGGGCGCTCGGAGCCCTCGGGCGTCGTACCCTCCGAGGCGTCGGCCACGGCCGACGGGGATGCGGACGCGCCCGAGGAGGACCCCTCCACGGGACGGCCGCCGCGGGTGCGGGTGCGGGTCCGCTCGCGGTTGCGGTCGCCGCCCTCGCGGCGCCCGCCCTCGCGACGTCCACCGTCGCGACGGTCGCGGCCGTCCCGGTCGGCGCGGGGCGCCGGGGGAGCGGGCGGGACGATCCGGCCCTTGGTGCCCGGCGGGATGCCCTGGTCGTGGAACAGGTGCTCGGAGGTGGAGTAGGTCTCGACCGGCTCGTCGAACGGCAGGTCGAGGGCCTTGTTGATCATCTTCCAGCGGTGCACGTCGGTGGCGTCGACCAGCGTGATCGCGATGCCCGTGGCACCGGCGCGGCCGGTGCGGCCGATGCGGTGCACGTAGGTCTTGTCGTCCTCGGGGCAGGTGTAGTTGATGACGTGGGAGACCCCGGCGACGTCGATGCCGCGGGCGGCGACGTCGGTGGCGACCAGCACCTGGATCTTGTCGTCGCGGAACTTGGTCAGCGCCTTCTCGCGCGCCACCTGGGCCATGTCGCCGTGGAGCGGGCTCGCCTTGAAGCCGCGCTCGACGAGGTCGTCGGCCACCCGCTGCGCCTGGCGCTTGGTGCGGGTGAACACGATGACCCGGCCCGCGTCCTCGGCCTGCAGGACGCGGCCGATGATCTCGGGCTTGTCGAGGTCGTGGGCCAGGTAGATGAACTGGGCGGTGGCGGGCACCGTGGCGTTCTCGTACGACGACTCGGCCCGGATGTTCATCGGGTGGCGCATGTGGGTGCGGGCGAGTGCCACGATCGCGGCCGGCATCGTGGCCGAGAACAGCATGGTCTGCCGGGTCTCGGGCGTGTAGCGCAGCAGCTTCTCGACGTCGGGCAGGAAGCCCAGGTCGAGCATCTCGTCGGCCTCGTCGAGCACGAGCGCGTGCACGTGGGAGAGGTCGAGGGCCTTGCGGTTGGCCAGGTCGATCAGCCGGCCGGGCGTGCCGACGACGATGTCGACGCCGGACTCGAGGGCCTCGAGCTGCGGCTCGTAGCCGACGCCGCCGTACACGGTGAGGACGCGGAGGCCGCGGTCGCGGCCGGCGAGCTCGAGGTCACCGGACACCTGGAGAGCCAGCTCGCGGGTCGGCGCGACGATCAGCGCCTGCGGCTTGCCCTCGGGGATCTCGGCGTAGTCGGGGTCCGACGGCGCGATGCTGCGCTGGAGCACCGGGATGCCGAACGCGAGCGTCTTGCCGGTGCCCGTCCGGGCCTGGCCGATCAGGTCGGTGCCCATCAGCGCCACGGAGAGGGTCATCTCCTGGATGGCGAAGGGGGTGGTGATGCCGGCCCGCTCCAGCGAGTCGCAGATCTGGGGGTGCACCCCGAGGTCGCGGAAGGTGGGCGCGGTCGTCTGGTCGTTCTGTTCGGAAGTCAGGATCGTGTCGCTTTCGTGAGTGGAGTCAGCCGGTTTGGCAGGCGCCAGATTCGATGCGGCTGATTCACACTCAGCCGCGCACATGCGGTGGGCCGGGGGCCCGGCGGGCCACCCTTCGGGCAGCGCTCGCTGGGCCTCATGCTACAGGCCGGGGCGCACCACGGCCCATCGCCGCGCCACCTCGCCCGGCGGCGACGCGGCCCCGGGCAGAACCGGACCAACTTGTACCCTGCCCGCATGGCTGAATCCGCCGACACCGCGCCGACCCCCGCGGGCCCGGTCCCCGACGCCGACCCGGCCTACCGCGAGGCGGTCGTCGACCTGCTCGGCGTGATCGCCTACGGCGAGATCTCGGCGTTCGAGCGGCTGGCCGAGGACGCCAAGCTGGCGCCGACCGTCGCCGACAAGCTCGACCTGGCCACGATGGCCAGCGAGGAGATCGCGAAGGTGCAGGCGCTGCACGACCGGATCCGCGCGCTCGGCGGGGACCCGTTCGAGGCGATGGCGCCGTTCCGCGAGCCGATCGACGAGTTCCACCGGCACACCGCGCCGTCGGACTGGCACGAGGGCCTGGTCAAGGCGTACGTCGGCGACGGGCTGGCCAACGACTTCTACCGCGAGATCGCGGCCTACCTCGACCCGGACACCCGCGACCTCGTCGTCTCCTCCATGCAGGAGGGGCAGCACGCCGCCTTCGTCGTCGACCGGGTCCGTTCCGGCATCGCGCACGACCCACGCCTCGGCGGCCGGCTCGCACTGTGGGGTCGGCGCCTGATGGGCGAGGCGCTCACCCAGGCGCAGCGCGTGGCCGCCGACCGCGACGCGCTGTCCGCGCTGCTCGCCGGCGGCGTCGACCGCCCGGGCCTCGATCTCGCCGCGCTCGGCCGGATGTTCACCCGGCTCACCGAGCGGCACAGCGTGCGCATGGGTGAGCTGGGCCTGGACCCGTGACCGGGCCGTGACCGACCCGGTCGCGACGCCGCAGCCCGCCCCGGCCGGACAGGAGGGCCACGCCGAGGCGTCCGGAGCGTCGAAGGCGGAGCGCACCCGCGCCCGGCTGCGCGAGATCGCGCTGCGGCACTTCGTCGAGCACGGCGTCGACGGTGCCAACGTGCCGCGGATCGCCGCGGAGGCGGGGGTCACGGAGCGCACGTTCTACCGGCACTTCGCGACCAAGGACGAGGTGCTCTTCGGGGACCTGGTCACCCGGCTCGACTGGTTCCACGACGCCGTCCGGGCACGACCCGACGACGAGGACGTCGTCCAGTCCGTGCTGGTCGCGCTCGGCTCGGCTCCGATCGACATGCGGCTGATGGTCGAGATCGCCCGGCTGCGCGCCGAGCTGCTGAGCCCGGACCGCATCGAGCGCACCTACCGGGACCGCCAGGCCGCGATGGCCCGCGAGCTGCGCGCGCTCTTCACAGACCGCGGAGTCGACGAGCTCGCTGCCGCCGTACACGCCGAGGTGGTGGCGGGTGCGGTCTTCGCCGCGCTGACCGTGTGGACCGAGGCCCCACCGCCGCACGACCTGCGGCGGCTCGGCGAGCTCACCGCCGCCGCGCTCGACCGGGTCCGCCCCGCCCTGGGCTGACCGGCGCCGAAACCTGCCACCTCGCGGTGCGAGACCTGCCACCTCGCGGTGCGAGACCTGCCACCTCGTGGTGCAAAACGTGCCACCTCGTGGTGCGAGACCTGCCACCTCGCGGTGCAAAACGTGCCACCTCGTGGGGCGGCAACCTGGCTAGTAGCCGACGTCGAGGGTGACGTGCTCCCACTCGTCGATGGAGGCGGCCAGCTGGGCGAGCTTCTCGCGGGTGGCCTGGAGGACGTCGGCGCCGAGCAGGAGGCGGAGCGGGGGCTCCTCGAGCCGGGTGAGCATGACGACGGCGGCGGCCAGCTTGCGCGGGTCGCCGGGGAGGTGGTCGGCGAAGGCCCGGATCAGGTCCTTGCGGGCGCCGACGTCGGCGGCGTAGTCGTCGATCGGTGTCGCCGCCTCCTTCATCGACCGCTTCGCCCAGTCGGTGCGGAACCCGCCCGGCTCGATCGCCGTCACCTTGATGCCGAGCGGCGCGACCTCCTTGGCCAGCGCCTCGGTCAGCGCCTCCAGGGCGAACTTGGTGGAGGAGTAGTAGGCGTTCGGCGGGTTGGCGACCAGGCCGGTCATCGAGGAGATGTTGACCACGTGGCCCGAGCCGCGCGCCCGCATGCCCGGGAGCACCGCCTTGATCATGTCCACGGCGCCGAAGTAGTTGGTGTCGAAGAGCCGGCGCACCTCCGCGTCGTCCCCCTCCTCGACGGCGGCGAGGTAGCCGTAGCCGGCGTTGTTGACCAGCACGTCGACGCCGCCCCAGGCCTGTTCGACCGCGTCGACGGCGGCCCACACCTGGCCCTCGTCCGTCACGTCCAGGGGTACGACGAGCGCCCGGTCGCCGTGCGCGGAGAAGTCCTGGACCGCCTCGACGGACCGGGCGGTGACGCAGACGCGGTCGCCGGCCTCCAGGGCGGCGCGGGCGATCTCGCGGCCGATGCCGGTCGAGCAGCCGGTGACCAGCCACCGGCGCGCGTCGCTCACCGGGCCACCCCCTCGGGCAGCCGGCGCAGGTAGCCGCGGCGCCGCTCGTCGAGCTGGGCGGCCCGCTCGGCCGCATCGACGCGGGAAGCGTCGGGCAGCACCCGGTCGAGCTCGTCGAGGTCGACGACCCGGCCGGTCGCGGCGAGGTCGGGCGTGGCGCCGCCCTCGGGGAACTCCGCCATCCGCAGGGTGAGGATGCCCTCGAGCAGCCCGTCGGTGTCGAGCCAGTTGTGGAGACCGGGGTCCTCTGCGGCGATCACGTAGGTGTAGCTGCCGTCGGGGTTGGGCCGCGACTGCGCTTTGTTGAGGCTGCCGGTGCGGTCGTAGACGTCGAGGGTGGTCCCCCAGACGTTGGAGAGCGGCACCGTGAAGTACTCCGCTCCGCCGTCGCGGACGTCGACCACGAACGCCTGCCCCGGCTCGAGCAGGAACCGCCCGGCGACGTACACCTGGCCCTTCATCGCGCCGTGCTGCTCGGCCGACCACGCCAGCGAGAAGTGGTTGGGCGGCAGCTTGTACATCCCGTGCGAGAGCTTGCCGGTGAAGTCGGCGAAGTGCGCCATCATCGCCGCGGTCCGCTCGGCCTGCTCGTCGCGCGTCAGCGGCGGCACCCCGGGGTCGCCGCCGAGCCGCACGACCTCCAACGCGTTGGGGTCGTCGACCGACCAGTCGAGGAGCACGTCGCGGATGTAGAGCTCGTGGGCGGTGGGTCCGCTGCGGATGTGGTTGGCCCGGCCGCTGGCGGGCGCGCTGTCCACCGTGATCACGAACGAGCCGTCGTCCTCGACGTGCATCCGGCGGCCGTCCACCACGTCGATGGTGCCCATCTGCCGGTCCCAGAGGGTGAAGTAGTTCTCCGTCATCCGGTGCGGGCCCACCCGGCCGCGGATCTCGTAGCGCTCGTCGCCGCTGATCGGCACCACCCGGTAGACCGTGTCGGGGTTGTCGATGCCCCAGCGCGACCCCGGCACCCGGTGCCCGCCGACCTCGTGGGCGAGCCGGGTGATGCAGATCGACCGCGGGCGCAGCGGGTCCTGGTTGGCCGACCACACCGCGGCGGAGAACATCACCTCCTCGTACGCCGCCTCGAACCGCTCCCGCATCGCGGCCGAGGCCTTGGCGCGCCCGAGCCAGGTCTCGGCGACGGAGGCGTACGCCGCCCGCACGGTGGGGTGCTGCACCAGGTCGAGCGCGGCCAGCTCGTGCTCGTGCTGCTCGGCGGTCGCCACGGGATGGGGATCGGTCATGGCGCGACGCTAGCGGGATCTCGGCGAAAATGTCAGGACTGACATCGATTCGCCGTAGGGTGGCGCCGTGGTCGACAGTGCGCGCCTGATCGAGAACCTGCTCTACACCTACGCCGAGCGGATCGACGCCGGCGACCTCGACGGGGTGGCCGACCTGTTCCGCCACGGCCGGATCCACGGGCAGGAGGGTGGCCCGCCGGGCACCGTCTTCGAGGGGCGCGACGGGGTGCGCGGGCTCTACGAGATGGCGACCCGTCTGCACGGCCCGACGCCGCTCACCCGCCACGTCACCACCAACGCGATCATCGAGGTCGACGAGGCGGCCGGCACGGCGAGCAGCCGGTCGTCGTACACGGTGCTGCAGGCGACGCCCGACCTCCCGCTCCAGGTGATCGTGGCCGGCCGCTACCGCGACACGTTCCACGTCGTCGACGGCGCCTGGTGGTTCGACACCCGCACGATGTACGTCGACCTGGCCGGCGACCTCAGCCACCACCTGAAGTTCTGAGAGGCGCGCGATGGACCTGGGGAACGACGACCAGCAGCCGGTGGGCTCGCCCTTCGGCGCCACGAGCACCGCGGCGGAGGTGCTCGCCGGCGTGGATCTCGCCGGCCGGCTGGCGGTGGTCACCGGCGGCTACTCCGGGATCGGTCTGGCCACCGTCGCCGCCCTCGCCGAGGCGGGCGCCGAGGTGCTGGTGCCGGCCCGGCGCCCGGCGGAGGCGCGGGAGGCGCTGGCAGGGGTGCCCGGCGCGTCGCGGGTCACCGTCGCCGCGATGGACCTCGCCGACCAGGCCAGCGTCGCGGCGTGGGCCGACGGCGTGCTGGCGGCCGGCCGCCCGGTGGACGTCGTGATCGGCAACGCCGGGGTGATGGCCACCCCCGAGACGCGGGTCGGACCGGGGTGGGAGCTGCAGCTGGCGACCAACCACCTGGGCCACTTCGCGCTCGTCGCGCGGCTGTGGCCGCTCCTGGTCGCCGCCCGGGACGCGCGCGTGGTGAGCGTGTCGTCGCTGGGGCACCACCACTCGCCGATCCGCTGGGACGACCCGGGGTTCGAGCGCGGCTACGACAAGTGGCAGGCCTACGGCCAGTCCAAGACGGCCAACATCCTCTTCGCCCGGCACCTGGCCAGGGTGGGAGCGCCGTACGGCGTGCGGGCGTACTCCCTGCACCCCGGGGCGATCCTCACCTCCCTCGGCAAGCACATGACCGAGCAGGACCTCGACGAGGTGCTGGTGAGGGACGCCTCCGGCAACCTCGCGCTGCCCGAGTTCAAGACGCCCGCGCAGGGCGCCGCGACGTCCGTCTTCGCCGCCACCTCGCCGTTGCTGGCCGACCGCAGCGGGTGCTACCTGGAGGACTGCGACGTCGCCGGGTACGCCGACGCGGAGGGCCTGCGCGACACGGGGGTCAAGCGCTACGCGGTCGATCCCGACGAGGCGGCGCGGCTGTGGGACTGGTCCGCGACGGCGACGGGCGTGGCTCCGGGCTGAGCGGCGGACGCGGGCCGCCAGCCGGGAGGTCCGAAGACGTAGCCCAGCTTGGCGCGCAGCGTCGGCGCGCGACGCACGTCGCGGACGATGGCGACGTACTCGTGGGTCTGGATGGTCAGCAGGTTCGTGCTCCCGACCGGCGTGGTCAGGCCGTAGGTGGGCCGGTGGAGCTCGGGCTGGAAGGAGCCGAAGAGGCGGTCCCAGACGATCAGGATGCCGCCGTAGTTGCGGTCGAGGTACTCCGGGTCGCTGCCGTGGTGCACCCGGTGGTGCGACGGGGTGTTGAAGACCAGCTCCACCGGCCACCAGAGCCGGCTGACCCGCTCGGTGTGCACGAAGAACTGGTAGACGAGGCTGATCGAGAAACCGAGGAAGACCAGGGCGGGCGGCACGCCCAGCGCGGGCAGGGGCGCCCAGAACACCAGCTCGTGGGAGTTGTTCCACTTCTGGCGCAGGGCGGTGGCGAAGTTGAAGTACTCGCTGGAGTGGTGGGCCTGGTGGGTGGCCCACACCAGGCGGACGCGGTGCGCGACCCGGTGTGCCCAGTAGAAGGTGAAGTCGACGCCGAGCACGGCGATCGCCCAGGTCCACCAGCGGTCGGCCGGCAGCTGCCACGGCGCGACGTAGGCGAAGAGCAGGGAGAAGGCGACCAGGCCGAGTGCCTTCCACGCGGTCATCGTGAACACCGACACCGCGCCGGCGCCGAGGCTGGCCAGGGCGTCGCTGCGGTCGTAGCCGCCGCGCCCCGGACGGGCGCGCGCCTCGGCGCCCGCGTCGGCGCCCGCGTCGGCGGGGGAGGCGGCGGCTGCCGGCTGCTCGTCCTCCAGGAGCCGGGCGGCGAGCGCCTCGATCGCGATGAACAGCAGGAAGAACGGCGCGGCGAGCGCGACGGGGTCGCGCACCGGCTCGGGGATCGAGTGCCACAGGTCGGCGAGCACGGGTCCTCCTTCGGGCCGGGATATGACTTCGCGGTAAGTTACCATGAGGTCAATTCGTGCGCTAGGTTGTGGCCATGACGTCCGCCGCCGCCGGCACCGCCCGCCGCACCGGCACCAAGGGCGTCGCCCGGGCCGCGCGCGAGGAGCAGATCGTCGAGGTCGCGGGCCGGATCTTCGGCGAGCGCGGCTTCGCGGCCACCTCGGTCGTCGACGTCGCCGAGCGCGCCGGCATCTCCAAGCCGCTGATCTACAACTACTTCGGCTCCAAGGAGGGCCTCTTCGAGCGGTGCCTGCGCGACGCCACCGACCTGCTGATCGCGGAGATCGAGCGCTCCGCGCAGCTCGGGCACGTCGGGTTGACCCGGGCCCTGGTCACGCTCGAGGGCGTCTTCGGCGTGCTGGAGGCCCGCCCGTGGGCGTGGCGGGTGACCCGGGACCCGACGGCGCCCGGCACGCCCGGAGTGGCGGCGGTGCGGGCGTCGTACCAGCGCCGGCTCGACGCGCTCGCCGAGGAGGGCGTCGGGGAGCTGATGACCCTCGCCGGCGACGACGACCCGCTCGACGTCTCGGCGATGATCGCCGTGTGGAGCAGCGTCTTCGACGCGCTGGTGACCTGGTGGTCCGAGCACCCCGACGTGAGCTCCGCCGCGATGGCCGAGCGGTGCGCACGGCTGTTCGCCGCCGTGCTGGGCCCCGCGGTCAGGTAGGGCAGCTCCACGCGAGGCCGGCTCGGAGGGCGCCCGGGGCCGGCTGCCGCCACCCCGTGGGTGCTGCCGGATGTGGGCCGCCCGTCGGTCTAGGCTGACCGGACGACAAGCCGTCCGCCCCAGCACCCCCAGGAGCAGCACACGTGGCAGCGATCGAAGCCGTCGGCGCCCGCGAGATCCTCGACTCGCGCGGCAACCCCACCGTCGAGGTCGAGGTCCTCCTCGACGACGGGTCCTTCGCCCGGGCGGCCGTGCCCAGCGGCGCCTCGACCGGCGCCTTCGAGGCGGTCGAGCTCCGCGACGGCGGTGAGCGCTACGCCGGCAAGGGCGTGCAGCAGGCCGTGGAGGCCGTGATCCAGACCCTCGGACCGGCGATCGAGGGTCTCGACGCCGCCGACCAGCGGCTGATCGACCAGACCATGCTCGAGGTCGACGGCACGCCCAACAAGGCCAAGGCCGGCGCCAACGCGATCCTCGGCGTCTCCCTGGCCGTCGCCCGCGCCGCCGCCGACTCCGCCGACCTGCCGCTCTACCGCTACGTCGGCGGGCCCAACGCCTACCTGCTGCCGGTGCCGATGATGAACATCCTCAACGGCGGCGCCCACGCCGACACCAACGTCGACATCCAGGAGTTCATGATCGCGCCGATCGGTGCGCCGAGCTTCCGCGAGGCGCTGCGGATGGGCGCGGAGGTCTACCACGCCCTGAAGTCGGTGCTCAAGGGACGCGGCCTGGCGACCGGCGTCGGCGACGAGGGCGGCTTCGCGCCCGACCTGGAGTCCAACCGCGCGGCGCTCGACCTGATCGCCGAGGCGATCGGCGCGGCCGGCTACGAGCTGGGCAAGGACATCGTCCTCGCGCTCGACGTCGCGGCGTCGGAGTTCTGCGAGGACGGCAGCTACACCTTCGAGGGGGCGGCGAAGACCGCCGACGAGATGATCGCCTACTACGGCGAGCTCGTGGCGTCGTACCCCATCGTCTCGATCGAGGACCCGCTCGACGAGGACGACTGGGAGGGCTGGAAGGCCATCACCGACGCCCTCGGCGCGAAGACCCAGCTGGTCGGCGACGACCTGTTCGTCACCAACGTCGAGCGGCTGCAGCGGGGGATCTCCGGCGGCCAGGCCAACGCGCTGCTGGTGAAGGTCAACCAGATCGGCTCGCTGACCGAGACCCTGGACTCCGTCGACCTCGCGCACCGCAACGGCTTCCGCTGCATGATGAGCCACCGCTCGGGCGAGACCGAGGACACCACGATCGCCGACCTCGCGGTGGCGACCAACTGCGGCCAGATCAAGACCGGCGCCCCGGCCCGGTCCGAGCGGGTCGCGAAGTACAACCAGCTGCTGCGCATCGAGGACGAGCTGGGCGACGCCGCGCGGTACGCCGGCGCGGCCGCCTTCCCGCGCTTCCAGGGCTGACCGGAGGAGCCAGTGGCCGGGTCATCGGGCGAGCGTCGTACCTCGCGCAAGCCGGGCCGCCCCGTGCGGGGGCGGTCCGGCCCGCGGTACGCCGAGCGACTGAAGGCCGAGCGCAAGAAGGCCGCCCGTGAGCGGCAGGCGGCGCTGGTGCGCGCCCGCGCCGAGCACAAGCAGCGGTCCCGCCTGACCGGTCGCGCCGCCATCCTGGTGCTGGTCCTCGCCGTGCTGGCGGTCTCCTACGCCTCGTCGTTGCGGGCCTACCTGCAGCAGCGCAGCCACATCGAGCAGCTGGAGTCGCAGATCGCCGAGCGCAAGGCCGACATCGCCGAGCTGCGGCTCGAGAAGGCGCGGTGGGAGGACCCCTGGTACGTCGCCGGCCAGGCCCGGGCGCTCGGCTACGTGGCGAAGGGCGAGACGCCGTACGTCGTGGTCGACGAGGACGGGGAGCCGCTCGACGCGAGCGCCGAGCTCGGCGATCCCGCCTCGGTCGACGACCCCGACGACCGGGTCTGGTACGAGGACGCCTGGGACTCGATGAAGATCGCCGGCAACCCGCCGACGAAGGTGCGCGACCCGCGCGACCGGATCGAGGCACCGGCCGACGACGTGCGCCCGGAGGACGGCGACTAGTGCCTGCCGAGGCCCGTCCCACCGACGAGGCGGTGATCGCCGCCCAGCTCGGCCGGCCCCCGCGTGGTGTGCACGCGGTCGGCCACCGCTGCCCGTGCGGCAACCCCGACGTGGTCACCACGGAGCCGCGGCTGCCCAACGGCACGCCGTTCCCGACGACGTACTACCTGACGTGCCCGCGGGTGAACTCCCGGATCGGCACCCTCGAGGCCTCCGGGCTGATGCGCGAGATGCAGGACCGGCTCGGCGCGGACCCCGAGCTCGCGGCGGCCTATCGCGCCGCCCACGAGGCCTACCTCGCCGACCGTGCGGCGGTCGGGCAGGCGTGCGGGATCGGCGACGTCCCGGAGATCGAGGGCATCTCGGCCGGCGGGATGCCCGACAGGGTGAAGTGCCTGCACGTGCTGGCCGCCCACGCGCTCGCCGCGGGGCCCGGCGTGAACCCGCTCGGTGACGAGGTGCTGGCGCTGCTCGGCGACTTCTGGGCGACCGGGCCGTGCGTCGACGTGGCCGAGGCCGCGGACCGTGGCTGAGCCTCGCACGGTTGCGGCGATCGACTGCGGCACCAACACCATCAAGCTGCTGCTCGGCGACCCTGCGGGCGACCCGGCGGGCGTCGTACGCGAGAGCCGGATGGTGCGGCTGGGCCAGGGCGTCGACGCGACCGGCCGGCTCGCGCCCGAGGCGCTGGGTCGAGCCTTCGCCGCGATCGACGAGTACGCCGCCCTGGTCCGGGACGCCGGCGCGACCCGGATCCGGTTCTGCGCGACGTCCGCGACCCGCGACGCCGACAACGCCGCGGAGTTCACGAGGGGGGTCCGGGAGCGGCTCGGCGTCGAGCCGGAGGTCCTCTCGGGCGAGGAGGAGGCGCGGCTGGCCTTCGACGGCGCCGTGCGGGGGCTCGGTGCGGTGCCGCTCGCGGCGCCGACGCTCGTCTACGACATCGGCGGCGGCTCCACCGAGCTGATCCTCGGCGACCCGGCGAGCGGGCCCACGGGCGCGCACTCGATGGACATCGGCTCCGTCCGGCTGCACGAGCGCCACGTGCGCACCGACCCTCCGACGGCCGACGAGCTGGCCGCGGTCGTCGCCGACATCGACGCCGCGCTCGACGGCTCCCCGGTCGATCCCGGCTCGGCGGCCTCGGTCGTCGGGATCGCCGGCACCAACACCACCCTCGCCGCCGGCGCCCTGGGCCTGGAGGTCTACGACCGGGACCGGATCCACGGCCAGGAGGTGCCGGTCGCCGACTTCCTGGCGCAGGTCGAGCGGCTGCTGCCGATGGCCGTGGCCGAGCGCCGCAGCCTCGGCTGGATGCACCCCGGCCGCGCCGACGTCATCGACGCCGGCGCCCTCGTCGCCGCCCGGATCCTGCGCCGCGTCTCCGTCCCCTCCCTCCTCCTCGCCGAGACGGACATCCTCGACGGCATCGCCTGGTCCCTCCTCCCCACTCCCTGACCTCGCCCCCCACCCTCCCCTCCCACGAGGTGGGAGGTTCTGGCACGCGAGGTGGGAGGTTTTGGCGCGCGAGGTGGGAGGTTTCGGTGCACGAGGTGGCGGGTTGTGGTCCGCGAGGTGGCGGGTTCCGGCGCGCGAAGTGGCGGGTTGTGGTCCGGCACGTGGCAGCTTCCGGTCCGCGAAGCGATGGCTTCCGGCGTACGACGTGGAAGGTCGTCCCGCGCCCGGCGCGCAGGGCGTCTCGGTGCCCGCACGGTTCGGCCACCTTGCGGTGGGGAGCCTGCCGCTTCGCGGACCGAAACGTGCCACTTCGTGCGCCACAACGTCCCACCTCGTGCGCCACAACGTCCCACCTCGCGCGCCAGAACCTCCCACCTCGTGCGCCGAAACCTCCCACCTCGTGGGATCTTCGGGGGTCGGGCAGGATCGAGGGGTGAGTACGACGGCGGGCGGGGCGGGCGCGGAGGGGGCGGAGGCGCTCGGCCGACTGGACGAGCGGATCACCCGGTGCCGCCGTTGCCCGCGGCTGGTGCGGTGGCGGGAGCAGGTGGCCCGGGAGAAGCGGGCGGCGTTCGCCGACGAGGAGTACTGGGGTCGTCCGGTGCCCGGCTTCGGGCCGGCCGACGCGCGGATCCTCGTGGTCGGACTCGCACCGGCGGCGCACGGGGCCAACCGGACCGGCCGGCTCTTCACCGGCGACCGCTCGGGCGACTGGCTGTTCGCCTCGATGCACCGCGTCGGGCTGGCCAGCCAGCCGACCAGCACCCACGTGGGCGACGGCCTGGAGCTGTACGACGCCCGGGTCGTCTCCGCGGTGCGCTGCGCACCGCCGGCCAACAAGCCCACGCCCGAGGAGCGCGACCGCTGCGCGCCGTGGCTCGACAAGGAGCTGCGCATCCTGGCGCCGGGGGTGCGGGTCGTGGTCGCGCTGGGGTCGTTCGGCTGGGACGCCTCGCTGCGGGCGACCGCCGACGCCGGGTGGACGGTGCCCCGGCCGCGGCCGCGGTTCGGGCATGCGGCCGAGGTGGTGCTGCACCGGCCGGTGGGCCCCCGCCGGGCGGGTCGCACCGAGGAGGTCGTGCTGCTCGGCTGCTTCCACCCGAGCCAACACAACACCTTCACCGGTCGGCTGACCGAGCCGATGACCGACGCGGTGTTCGCCCGGGCGGCTGAGCTCGCGGGCGGCGGGCTGGGATGATGGCCGGGTGAGCGCCGACCTCCACGCCGTCACCGTCCTCGGCCACGACCGCCCGGGCATCATCGCCGCCGCGACGGCCGGTCTGGCCGAGCTGGGGCTCAACGTCGAGGACTCGACGATGACCCTCCTCCGGGGCCACTTCGCGATGATGCTGCTCTGCCGCGGGAGCGCGACCCGTCCGCAGATCGAGGACGCGCTGGCGCCCCTCGTCGCGGGCGGTGACCTCGACGTGGCGGTCCGTCCGGTCACCGACGAGCCGACGCCCGCGGCGGCGGGCTCCCACTGGGTGCTCACCGTGCACGGCGGCGACCGGCCCGGCATCGCGTCCGCGGTGCTCGCCGAGATCGCCGCCGCCGGCGGCAACATCACCGACCTCACGACGCGGCTGTCCGGCGAGCTCTACCTCCTCGTCGCCGAGCTGGAGCTGCCGGCCGACGCCGACGCCGCGGGAGTGGAGACCGCGACCAAGGCGGCCGCGGAGCGGCTCGGCGTGTCCGCGACGCTGCGCGCCGTCGAGGCCGACGAGCTGTGAGCGACCCTGCCGCCGGCAGCGCTCGCCTCGCGGCATGGACCGAGTCCGAGCTCGGGACGGAAGGTCGCCTGCGTGAGGTCGTCGTGGCCCCGAGCGACGGGCTGGCCCGGCGCGGCGACGACGTCGACCCTGCCGACCCCGCGGTGGTCCAGCTCGCGGCCGACCTGGTCGCCACGATGCGGGTGAGCCCCGGCTGCGTCGGACTGGCCGCCAACCAGGTCGGCGTCGGGTCGCGGGTCTTCTGCGTCGACGTCAGCGCCCACCCGAAGGCCCGCACCGCCCACGGCACCTTCGTCCTCTGCAACGCCGAGGTGGTCGCCTCGTCCCGCAACGAGAAGGCGCGCGAGGGCTGCATGAGCGTGCCCGACCTGACCGGCGACGTGAAGCGCGCGACCCGGCTCACCGTGCGAGGCCGCCTGCCCGGCACGGGGGAGGAGGTCGTCTTCGACACCGACGCCTTCGAGGCCCGCGCCGTGCAGCACGAGATCGACCACACCGACGGCCTCCTGTTCGTCGACCGCGTGGCTGGCGCCCACGCGATCTATCCTCGCCAGACGTACCTGTGACGCCCCCGTATCCCAACCGGCAGAGGAAGTCGCCTTAAAAGCGACGCAGTGTGGGTTCGACCCCCACCGGGGGCACCCGCTTGACTTCAAGCCCACCTGAAGCAGCACGCTGAGGCCATGCACGATCACCACCTCGAGGAGAAGTCGCTCGCCGAGCTGCGCGAGGCGCTCACGGCAGAGTTCTGGGACGAGCGGTACGCCGGCAGCGACCGCGTCTGGAGCGGGCGACCCAACGCCCGGCTCGTCGAGCAGACCGCCGACCTGACGCCGGGCACCGCGCTCGACGTCGCCTGCGGCGAAGGAGCCGACGCCGTGTGGCTGGCGCAGCAGGGCTGGAAGGTGACGGCCCTCGACGTCTCCGAGGTGGCCCTCGAACGCGTCGCCGCGCACGCCGAGGACGCCGGTGTCGAGTCGCGGCTGCGGATCGGCTTCTACGACGCCCTCGAGGACCCGCGCCCCGCCGGCCGGCGCACCTTCGACCTGGTCACGGTGAGCTTCCTCCACGTCCCGGTGCCCGACTTCGACCGGATCTACCGAGGGATCGCCGACGCGGTGGCGCCCGGTGGCCGGCTGCTCGTCACGGCCCACCACCCGCACGACGTGGAGAGCGGGGCCCGCCACGACCACGGCCCGGGGCTGCTGTTCGGTCCCGAGCGCGTGCTGGCCACGCTGGGGGTGCACGAGCCGGGCTCGCCCTGGGAGGTCGAGGTCGCGGAGACGCCGACCCGGCAGCAGCCGGGGCCGGACGGCCCGATGACGGTGCGTGACACGGTGGTGCGCCTGCGCCGCAGGTGACGGGCGGCGCTGTGCGCGGTACGTTGCCGCGGTGAGACCTAGAACACGTTCTATTGGTCGGCGGGTCGCGGTCGCCGCTCTGGCGACGGCGCTGGTCGCCGGCATGGCGTCCGTGGCCGCCGCCACGCCGAGCCATCGGAACGCCCCGAGCACCCCCAACGCACAGGCCGCAGCACCGCACCCCGCCGGCGTCGTACACGCCGAGGGCGACCAGGGCCCGCCGCAGCTGCGCCGGCAGGGCCGGTGGCTGGTCGACCAGCACGGCCGGGTGGTGATCCTGCACGGCTTCAACCTGGTGTGGAAGCTGGATCCCTACGTGCCGCCGGACTCGGCGGAGGGTTTCACCGTCTCCGACGCCGAGTGGCTCGAACGGCACGGCTTCAACGGCGTGCGACTCGGCACCCTGTGGGCGGGGATCACGCCGGAGGCGCCCGGCAAGGGCGACCCGACCTACCGCGACCGGTGGCAGCGCGTCATCGACATGCTGGCCGAGCGCGGCATCTGGATGCAGCTCGACATGCACCAGGACCAGTGGCACGAGACGTACGGCGGCGAGGGTGTCCCCGACTGGGCCGTGCACCGGCCCGCCGTCCTCAACCTCCTCCCGCCGTTGAACGCGCCGTTCCCGATCGGCTACTGGACCCCGGAGAACTCCCTGGTCTTCGACCAGTTCTGGGCCGACAAGCACGGCGGGATCGGCCACTGGGCACAGGCCTGGCAGGTCGCGGCGGGCTGGTGGCGCGACCAGCCCTACCTGGCCGGCTACGACCTGATGAACGAGCCCTGGATGGGACTCGAGTGGCTCTCCTGCCTCACCAACGGCTGCCCCGGGTCCTACCGCAAGGAGCTGCAGCCGGCGTACGAGCGCGTCACCCGGGCCATCCGCGAGGTCGACCCGCGCAACATCGTCTGGTGGGAGCCGCAGCAGCTTGCCGGCGGCCAGAAGGTGCCCACCTTCCTCGAGCCGATGGCGGGGGAGACGCAGCTGGGCTACTCCTGGCACAACTACTGCCCCGACGTCTTCCTCGAGTCCCAGGGACTGCCCCTCGGCGACGTGGAGAACTGCTGGGCCTACAGCGCCGAGCGCAACCGCAGCGCGATCGCGCAGGCCGAGCGAATGGACGCGGCGCCGATGATGAGCGAGTGGGGTGCCACCGACAACGTGCGCGCGATCGAGGTCGACGCCGCGGTCGCCGACGACCACCTGATCGGCTGGACCCACTGGGCCTACAAGCAGTGGCAGGACCCGACGACGGCCGACGAGGCGCAGGGGATGTTCCGCGACGACACCGACTTCTCGTCCGTCAAGCAGGACAAGCTCGCCGTCCTCGTGCGCACGTACGCGCAGTCGACGGCAGGTGAGCCGCTCGCCATGAGGTTCGACCCGGGCACCGGGGCGTTCCGCTACCGCTACCGTCCCGACGCCCGGATCGCCCAGCCGACGGAGATCTTCGTCAGCCCGCTGCACTACCCCGACGGCTACGACGTCCGGGTCAGCAACGGCGTGTGGGAGGCCGGACCCGGCGACCGCCTGCTGGTGAGGCCGCAGACGCCCACCGAGGAGGTGCTCGTCGAGGTGGTGGCGCGATGAGACCGGGAACGTTCCGGGAGTGCCGGACGTTCCCATGTCAACGAGCCACCTAGACTTGAGGCGGCGGGCCTGCCACCGTGGCAGCGTCCCTACTCGGAAGCCTGCGGAGGAGACCATGCAGAGCAACAACCCGGTGTTCCGGCGGTCGGAGGAGTTCAACCGCTCGAACGCCTACGGCAACCCGACCTATCAGGGCAACGGCGCGCCCTACCAAGGCTACGGCGCTCCGCAGGGCAACTACCAGGGCTACGCACCGCCCGCCCAGGGGTACGACGAGCAGGGCCGCCTCGTCGCGCCGCCGGCTCAGACCGGTGGCGGACGGATGACCATCGACACGGTCGTCCAGAGCACGGCGATCACGCTCGGCGTGGTGCTGCTGGTCGCGACCGCGACCTGGTTCCTCACCCCGCCGATCGAGGACGAGGCGGCCGTCGGCACGCTCGGCCTCGCCGTGATGCTGGGTGCCGGTGCCGCGTTCATCCTGTCGCTGGTCAACTCGTTCAAGCGGATCGTCAGCCCGGGCCTGGTCATCGCGTTCGCGGTCGCCGAGGGAGTGGCGCTCGGTGCGCTGAGCAAGCTCTACGACGCGATCTTCTACAACAGCGACACGCCGGGCGGCATCGTGCTGCAGGCCGTCGTCGGTACCTTCGCCGCCTTCGCGGGCACCCTGGCTGCCTACAAGTTCTTCGACATCAAGGTCGGCAACAAGTTCCGCACCTTCGTCATCGCGGCGATGTTCGGCATGGTGGCGCTGGGCCTGATGGAGCTCGTGCTGAGCATGTTCAGCAGCCAGCTCGGCCTGTTCGGGTTCTCGACGCTGGGACTGGTGTTCTCGGTCGCCGGCCTGGTCCTCGGCGTGCTGATGCTGATCCTCGACTTCGACTTCATCGAGCAGGGCATCCGCAACGGCCTGCCGGCGCGTGAGTCGTGGCGGGCGTCGTTCGGCCTGCTCGTGAGCCTGGTCTGGATCTACACCAACCTGCTGCGGATCCTCGCCATCCTCCAGCAGGACTGAGTTCGACGGCGCGAGCGCGGCTCCGGCGCTGAGGAGGGCAGCAAGCTGCCCGTCGGCGCCTCTCGCCGCGCTGCCGCGCTGAGTTTGTTGGCGCGAGCGCGGCTCCGGCGCTGAGGAGGGCAGCAAGCTGCCCGTCGGCGCCTCTCGCCGCGCTGCCGCGCTGAGTTTGTTGGCGCGAGCGCGGCTCCGGCGCTGAGGAGGGCAGCAAGCTGCCCGTCGGCGCCTCTCGCCGCGCTGCCGCGCTGGGCTCGACTGGCGCGAGCGCGGCTCCGGCGCGGAGGAGGGCAGCAAGCTGCCCGTCGGCGCTACCCGCCGCGTCGCATGACGAAGGCCGCCCGGTGCCTCAGCACCGGGCGGCCTTCGTGCGTCCGGACGCCCGACCTCCGCAAGGGAGGCCCAAGCCCCGACTCGCGGGGCGCAAACCCCGACTCGCGGGGCGCAAACCCCGACTCGCGGGGCGGAAACCCCAACTCGGCGGACGGGCAGGGTCAGGCGCTGGCCGGGTCCGAGTCCTGGTCGCGGTCCGCCGCGGCGTCGCCGGTGCTCGGCTGGTCGTGCACCTCGTGCTCCTCGGGCGCCTCGCCCGCGACCGGGCGGCGGCGCCGGCGGTGGCGCAGTTCCACCCAGAGCCCACGGACCCCGGCGCGGCGGCCGGCGACCTCGGTGCCGCCCAGCTCGGTGCCGGGCTCGTTGACCGCCTGCACGGCCGCGCGGCCGATGGGCAGCACGCCCTCGCCGCGGAAGGCCGCCAGCGTGCCCTCCTCCTCGGGCACCTGGCCGAGGGCGGCGAGCACCGACGGGACGAGCACGTTGGCCAGGGCGCGGTAGCCCTCGGCGGACGGGTGGAACTGGTCGGGGCCGAAGAGCAGCGCCGGGGCGGCTGCGAACTCCGGGCCGAGGACGTCGCCGAGCGAGACGGTCCGGCCGCCCTCCTCGACCACCGCGATCGTCTGGGCGGCCGCGAGCCGCCGCGACCAGGCCCGCGCGACCTGGCGGAGCGGGGGAGCGATGGGCTGCACGGTGCCGAGGTCGGGGCAGGTGCCGACGACCGGCGCGGACCCCGCGGCGATCAGCCGTCGCACGCCTTCCGAGAGGTTGCGCACCGAGTGCGAGGGACGGACGGTGTGCGTGACGTCGTTGGCGCCGATCAGGATGATCGCCACGTCGGGCTCGATGAGCAGCGCGCGGTCGACCTGCGCTGCGAGGTCCGACGACTTCGCGCCCACGACGCAGAACTCGCGGAGGTAGACCCGGCGGTCGGCGTACTCCGCGACCGCGCTGGCCACCAGTGCGCCGGGTGTCTCCTCGACCCGGTCCACGCCGTAGCCGGCGGCGCTGGAGTCACCCAGCAGCGCGATCCTGATCGCCGGCCCGGGCCGGCCCCGGCCGTACCAGCCGGTCGCGTCCGGCGGCGGGTCCTCGCGGACCGGCCCGATCGTCTTGCGAGCGAGCCTGGCCTCGGCGGTGAGGACGCCGTAGAGGCCGGCTCCGAGGGCCGAGAGCCCGCCCCCGCCGTACAGGGCGGCGGCAGCCAGCTTGCGAGCGGCGGCGGCTTTCGTCACGGCCCCACTGTACGGATCGCCCGCGTGTGTCCAGCGCCGCCCGCGGACTACGGTGGTGCCATGGAGTACGTCGAGTCGCTGCTGGACCTGATCGGCAACACCCCGCTCGTCCGCCTGAACCGGTCGCTCGACCTGGACGGTGACGGCCCGCTCGTGCTGGCGAAGGTGGAGTACCTCAACCCGGGCGGCTCGGTGAAGGACCGGATCGCCTCGCGGATGATCGAGGCCGCCGAGGAGTCCGGCGCCCTGCAGCCCGGCGGGACCATCGTCGAGCCGACGTCGGGCAACACCGGGGTGGGGCTGGCGATGGTGGCGCAGAAGAAGGGCTACAAGTGCGTCTTCGTCTGCCCCGACAAGGTCAGCGAGGACAAGCGCAACGTGCTCCGCGCCTACGGCGCCGAGGTCGTCGTCTGCCCGACGGCGGTGCCCCCCGAGCACCCCGACTCCTACTACAACGTCAGCGACCGGCTCGCGTCCGAGCCCGGTGCGTGGAAGCCCGACCAGTACTCCAACCCGCACAACCCTCGCTCCCACTACGAGGAGACCGGTCCGGAGATCTGGAAGCAGACCGACGGCCGGATCACGCACTTCGTCACCGGCATGGGCACCGGCGGCACGATCAGCGGCGTCGGGCGCTACCTCAAGGAGCAGAACCCCGAGGTGCAGGTGGTCGGCGCGGACCCGTCGGGCTCGGTCTACTCCGGCGGCACGGGGCGGCCCTACCTGGTCGAGGGCGTCGGTGAGGACTTCTGGCCGGAGACCTACGACCGGGGCGTCGCCGACCGGGTGATCGAGGTCTCCGACGCCGACTCGTTCGCGTTCACCCGGCGCCTGGCGCGGGAGGAGGCGCTGCTCGTCGGGGGCTCGGCCGGCATGGCGGCGTTCGCCGCTCGCCAGCTCGCCGCCGAGCTCGCGCAGGAGGGCCGCACCGACGCGGTGATCGTCGTGCTGCTGCCCGACTCCGGCCGCGGCTACCTCAGCAAGGTGTTCAACGACGACTGGCTCGCCCAGTACGGCTTCAGCACCGGCCAGCCGGCGCCCGCGCGGACGGTGGGGGAGGTGCTCCACACCAAGACCGGCGGCGGCCTGCCCGCCCTGGTGCACACCCACCCCAACGAGACCATCGCCGAGGCGATCGGCATCCTCCAGGAGTACGGCGTCTCGCAGATGCCCGTCGTGCGCGCGGAGCCGCCGATCGTGGCCGCGGAGGTCGCGGGGTCGGTCTCGGAGCGGCTGCTGCTCGACGCGCTCTTCACCGGCACCGCCCGGCTCACCGACTCCGTCGGGAGCCACATGTCCGACCCGCTGCCGACCATCGGCTCGACCGAGGACGCGACGGCGGCGGTGCCGCTGCTGGAGTCGGCCGACGCGGTGCTCGTGCACGAGGACGGCAAGCCGGTGGGCGTGCTGACCCGCCACGACCTCCTGATGTTCCTGGCGCGGGGCTGAGCCGGTGTCGCTGCCCGTGGAGCTGCCGCCCGGGATCCGGCCGGCGACCGTCGCCGACGTGCCCGACGTGCTGCGCCTGATCCGCGAGCTCGCCGTCTACGAGCGCGAGCCCGACGTGGTGCGGACGACCGAGGAG
Organism: Nocardioides proteolyticus; assembly: GCF_051280635.3. NCBI lineage: Bacteria > Bacillati > Actinomycetota > Actinomycetes > Propionibacteriales > Nocardioidaceae > Nocardioides > Nocardioides proteolyticus. The sequence continues at coordinate 159,203 of NZ_JBNBPO030000003.1, forward strand.
GACCTGCGCACCTGGCTGTTCGGCGACGACGCCGTCGCGGAGGTGCTGGTCGCCGAGGAGGGCGCCCGTGCGGTGGGGATGGCCCTGTGGTTCCGCACCTACTCGACGTGGACCGGGGTGCCGGGCATCCACCTCGAGGACCTCTTCGTCGAGCCGGGCCACCGTGGCTCCGGCCTCGGGAAGGCGCTGCTGGCCGCGCTCGCGCGGATCGCCGTCGCGCGGGGCTACGCGCGCGTGGAGTGGGTGGTGCTCGACTGGAACGAGCCCTCGATCGCCTTCTACGAGGCCCTCGGTGCGCGGCCGATGAAGGAGTGGGAGACCTACCGGCTGAGCGGGGAGGCGCTCGAGGCGCTGGCCGGCGCGTAGTACCGGCAGGTGTGGTGGGGCTCGAAGCCGAGGCTCGCCCAGAACCCCAGGCCCGTCACGTTGTCGGTCTCCACGTGCAGCCACGCCGTGGTGGCGCCCTGCTCGGCGCCCCACTCCAGGAGCACGGCGACGACGGCCCGGCCCAGCCCCTCCCGCCGGCGGGAATCGGCGACCCGGAGCCCGTGCAGGCCCAGCCAGTCGCCGTCGAGCCCCGCCTGTCCCTCGGCCACGTCGCCGACCGTGACGCGGACCCGAGGGCCGCTCTCGTGCACCACCGTTCCGGGCGGCTCGGGGGCCGCGCCGAGGCGGCGTCGTACTCGCGCCAGGGCGGCCAGCCGGTGCTCCGCCTCGCCGCCGTCGAGCGGCCGCCAGCCGGCGTCCCCGAACGCCTGCTCCACCGTCGACCCTGCCTCGACCTGCACCAGGGGGTCGCGCCCGCGCTGCGCGTAGAAGTCCTCGACGGCCGTGACGGCGTCGGGGAAGGGGCGACCGGGGTCGCCGACCGCGAGGCAGGAGTTCGCGCGCTTCAGCAGCCGGCCGACCGGCGCGGTCTCCCAGCGCAGCTCCCAGTCGCCCAGCGCGACCCGCTCCACGCCGGGCCACAGCGCGGCGGTGTGCGCCTCGGCCTCCCTGGTGCCGACCCGGTGGCGGACCGACGGGCGTGGGGGGACGGGCTTGCCGGAGACGATGTCGCGCAGCGGGATCCGCACCGGTTCGCCGGAGTCCGGCTGGACGACGCAGGTGTCGTCGGTCCACGCCACGCACACGCCGAGGAGGTCGGTGAGCGCCGGCCCGCCGGTGGGCCCGGTCTCGCCACGGATCACGCGCCGCACGACGACCCGCTGGCCGATCACGTGCGGCCCGAGGAGATGGCGTCCCACTTCGGGGGGTCTGCGCGCGTCGGGCACGCCGGGGATACTAGGGTGCTGTCCGACACGAAACACTTTCGTGCGCCATCCGCAGCAGCCCGTAGTTGGTCCAGGAGGAACCGATGACCTACGTCATCTCGCAGCCGTGCGTCGACGTCAAGGACCGTGCGTGCGTCGACGAGTGTCCGGTGGACTGCATCTACGAAGGCAAGCGGATGCTCTACATCCACCCCGACGAGTGCGTCGACTGCGGCGCCTGCGAGCCGGTCTGCCCGGTCGAGGCGATCTTCTACGAGGACGACGTGCCGGAGGAGTGGAAGGACTACTACGACGCCAACGTCAAGTTCTTCGACGACCTCGGCTCGCCCGGTGGCGCCGCCAAGATGGGCGAGATCGACAAGGACGCCGAGTACGTCGCGGCCCTGCCGCCGCAGAACCAGGACCACTGAGCACCCTTGGTCGAGGCGCGAGCGCGGCGAGCCTCCGAGCCGGTCTCCGGCCGCCTGCCGGACTTCCCCTGGGACAAGCTCACCCGGTACGCCGAGCGGGCGCGCGCCCACGCTGACGGCATCGTCGACCTCTCGATCGGCACACCCGTCGACCCGACGCCCGCGGTCGCCGTCGAGGCGCTGACCGCGGCCGCCGACTCGCCGGGCTACCCGATGACCATCGGGGTGCCCGAGGTCCGGCAGGCCGTCGTCGACTGGCTCGCGCGTGTCCACGGCGTCACCGGCCTCGGCCTCGACCAGGTGCTGCCGCTGATCGGCTCCAAGGAGTTCATCGCCACCCTGCCGACGTATCTGGGCCTCGGGCCCGGCGACCTGGTGGGCTATCCGCGGCTCGCCTACCCGACCTACGAGGTCGGCGCGGCCCTGGCCGGCGCCAGCGCTGTGGCCACCGACTCACTCACCGCGTTCGGCCCGGAGACGCCCGGGCTGCTGTGGATCAACTCGCCCTCGAACCCCACCGGCCGGGTGCTGCCGAAGGACCACCTGAGGAAGGTCGTCGACTGGTGCCGCGAGCGCGGAGTGCTGCTGGTCTCCGACGAGTGCTACCTGGACTGCGTGTGGGAGGGCGAGGCCTACTCCGCGCTGCACCCCGACGTGTGCGGTGGGTCCGCGGACGGGATCCTGGTCGTCCACTCGCTCTCCAAGCGGTCCAACCTCGCCGGCTACCGCTGTGCCTTCGTCGCCGGCGACCGCTCGGTGATCGCCGAGCTGCTGGCCGTGCGCAAGAACCTCGGGCTGATGATGCCCGGCCCCCAGCAGCGCGCCATGGCAGCCGTGCTGTCCGACGAGGCGCACGTCGAGCAGCAGCGCGCCCGCTACGCCGGTCGCCGCCGCAGGCTGCGCGACGCGCTCGTGGCGGCCGGCTACACCATCGAGCACAGCGAGGCGGCGCTCTACCTCTGGACGACGCGCGGCCCGGAGGGGCCGGACTGCTGGGAGATCGTGGCCGAGCTCGCCGAGCAGGGCATCCTGGTGGCCCCCGGCGCCTTCTACGGGGCGGCCGGCGGCAAGCACGTCCGGGTCGCGCTCACCGCCACCGACGAGCGGATCGACGCGGCCGTGGCGCGCCTCCGCGCGATGGCCTGATCGCCGGCCCGCCGCGCTCCCGGGTCAGCGGAAGACGTCCACGTGCACGTGGTCGCGGTGCTCGAGGATCGCTGGGTCGCCCGACCGCTTCGGCGGGTCGTAGTCGCGCCAGCCCTCGCGCCCCGCGGTCCAGATCCGGTCGTCGAAGATCACGGTGCGGATGTCGAGCCGGGCGGCGTTGGCGACGAGGTAGTGCGCGACCGCCCATCCCTTGGTCCGGTTGGCGCGGTTGACCGGCCGGAAGAACACGTCGACGGCACGGCCGTCGTAGTGGGCCGAGCCCTCCATGTGGCCGGTGCTCACGCCGTCGGGGGCGAAGCCGCCGAGCGCCAGCCCGCCGAAGCGGGCCAGGAGGTCCTTGCGCACCGCCTCGGCGCGAGGCGTCAGCCCGGTGGGGGTGAGCTCGGTGTCCGCGGAGGGGGCGCCGCCGTCGAGGTCGCAGCTGAAGGTGGCGGGGGAGTGGCCGGTGAGCGCCGAGGCGAGGGCTCGCCCGTCCGCCTCGTGATCGGCGTACGCGTCGGGGAACGCCGATCGCTGCACGCGCTGCGCGGCGACGGTGATCTCCATGTTCTCGTAGCCGTCGACCTCGACGAGGGCGTCGTAGAACGCATTGGTGGCGTAGACGGGGTCGAGGAGCTGCTCACGGCTGCCCCAGCCCTGGGACGGCCGCTGCTGGAACAGCCCGACGGAGTCCCGGTCGCCGTAGTCGATGTTGCTGAGCTTCGACTCCTGGTAGGCGGTCGCCAGCGCGATCGACGCCGCGCGGGCCGGCAGCCCGCGGCGCACGGCGATGGCCGAGATCAGCGAGGCGTTCTCGGCCTGCTCGCCGCTCACCTCGACGGTATGCTCCCCGACCGTGACGGTGCAGTCACCGTCGGGCCCACCGACGATCTGGTCGGTCACCTTGAGCACCGCGATGCCGACTCCCGCGATCGTCGCCAGCACGGCGACGCCGAGGGCGATGGCCGCTGCTCGCTGCTTCACGGCTCCAAGTGTGCGGGGACGCTGGTGAGCGGCACGATCGCCTCCGGGACGGCTCAGTTGGCGTGCAGGTCGGCGTTCAACGCGATGCCCTCGCCCTGCCACGGCACCGCCTCGACGGCGCCGGTCACCGAGTTGCGCCGGTAGAGCACGTTGCTGGCGCCGGAGAGCTCGCGCGCCTTCACGACCCGGGCGTCCTTCCCGGGCTCGAGGACCGTCACCTTGGTGCCGGCGGTGACGTAGCAGCCGGCCTCCACCACGCAGTCGTCACCGAGGGAGATGCCGATGCCGGCGTTGGCGCCGAGCAGGCAGCGCTCCCCGACCGAGACGATCTCCTTGCCGCCGCCGGACAGCGTGCCCATGATCGACGCCCCGCCACCGACGTCGGAGCCGTCGCCGACCACGACACCGGCGGAGATCCGGCCCTCGACCATCGACGCGCCGAGCGTGCCGGCGTTGAAGTTCACGAAGCCCTCGTGCATCACGGTGGTGCCCTCGGCGAGGTGGGCGCCCAGGCGCACGCGGTCGGCGTCGGCGATCCGCACCCCCGACGGCACGACGTAGTCGACCAGCCGGGGGAACTTGTCGACGCCGTAGACGGTGACGTGGTGGCCGGCGGCCCGCAGCCGCGCGCGGGTGACCTCGAAGCCCTCGACCGCGCAGGGGCCCGCGGACGTCCAGACCACGTTGGTCAGCAGCCCGAAGATCCCGTCGAGGCTCTGCCCGTGGGGGGCGACGAGCCGGTGGGAGAGCAGGTGCAGCCGCAGCCACACCTCGACGGTGTCGGCGGGCGCGGCAGCGAGGTCCGCGATCTCGACGAGATCCACCCTGCGGGTGACCGCGCGCGCCGCGTCCTCTCCCTCGAGCGCCACCAGGTCGGCCGGGGGCCGGGCGTCGGCGGGGCGCTCGCCGAGGGCCGGCGAGGGGAACCACGCGTCGAGCACGGTGTGGTTGGCGTCGTACGTCGTCAGGCCGTAGCCCCATGCGGCAGTCACGTGGAGCGATTCTATGGGTGCGGTCGGCTCAGCCGTCGGCGAGGATCGCGAGCTGGCGGCTCTGGGCGACCAGCCTGCCCTGCTCGTCCCACAGCTCGACGTCCTCGTCGTGGTAGCCGGCGATCACGTGCCGGGTCACGACGTGGCCCAGCGCCCACACCGTCTCAGGCCGCCGCCGGAAGTGCACCGTCAGCTGGATCGTGGCGGACGCCAGGTGGCCGATCTCGGCGGTGACGGGCGGGAAGGCGTCGACCATCGCGCCCGCCAGCAGCGCGTCGACCGGGCGCTCGTCGGCGGCCCGGATCCAGCACAACGACTCGGTCGTGCCCGACGGCCGCCCGCTCAGCCAGCCGGGGACCTCGGGCGCCCGGTAGTCGTAGCGGTCGAGGATCGGCACCATGCCCGTCGGGATCAGCGCCCCGACGTCCTCGCAGTCGTCGGGTCCGGCGACCCGCGGTGCGGCGTGGGGGGTGTGCGCGACGGCGCCCGCCGCGTCCCAGTCGTGGGTGCTCACCACGGCGTGCGCCACCTCGCGGTCACCCTGGACCAGCACCGCGTCGTACGTCGACACCCGGCGGCCAAGCCGCACCTCGCGCACCGCGATCTCGGCGTCGCCGGGCTGCGCGGGCCGGAAGTAGGTGATCGACGCGCTGAGCGCGTCAGGATGCTTCGACTCCTGCATCACGGCGTTCAGCACCAGCGCGAGGACATAGCCGCCGTTGGGGGTGTTGTTGGCGGTGTCCCAGTCGGCGGTGACCGCGACCCGGTGCCGCCCGTCGCCGGCCGGCACCGAGGCGACCGCGTCGTCGAGGAGAGATCCCATGGCCGCCATCCTGCACTCCGGCACCGCGGCCGGCGCGACCGGCTCCACGCAGGTCCGGGCGGCTCCGGGCAGTCCCGTCGACAGGTGTTCACCCTGCCTTCCCGCGGGTGTGGCCCGCGACCCGACCGGGCTCAGCAGGCTGGCGGCATGCGAATCCCCGTCCTCGTGCGGCTCCTGCCCGCCCTGCTCTGCGCGGCCCTGGCCGCCGTCGCCCTGCCCACCGGCCCGGTCGAGGCCGACAACCCGCACCGCTCGAGCGTGCAGCCGCTCGAGCGGGCGCACGCGCACAACGACTACGAGCACGACCGTCCGCTGCTCGACGCGCTCGACCACGGCTTCACCTCCGTCGAGGCGGACGTGTGGCTCGTCGACGGCGAGCTCTACCTCGGACACGACGCGCCCGACCTCGACCGCACGCTGACCGACGAGTACCTCCGGCCGCTCGCCCGGCGGGTGCGCGCCAACGGCGGGTCCGTCTACCCGCACTGGCGCGGGAGCCTGCGCCTGCTGATCGACGTCAAGTCCGAGGGCACGGCGGCATGGCCGGTGATCGAGCGGGAGCTGGCCCGGTTCCCGCAGCTGTTCACCACCTACGTCGCCGGCCGGGTGGTGGAGAAGCCGGTCACGGCGGTGATCTCCGGCAACCGGGACCTTGCCGCCATGCGCGCCGATCGCTTCCGCCGCTCGTCGTTCGACGGCAGGCTCGGCGACCTGCGCTCCGGCATGCCGTCCTCCCTGGTCGCCATGATCAGCGACAACTGGGGCCGGCACTTCACCTGGCGCGGCGTCGGGCCGATGCCGGCGGCCGAGCGCGCCAAGCTGCACGACATCGTCGACACCGCGCACGGGCACGGCTATGACGTCCGGTTCTGGGCGACCCCGGACCTGCCGGGCCCGGCCCGGGCGGCGCTGTGGCGGGAGCTCGTCGCGGCCGGTGTCGACGTGCTCAACACCGACGACCTTCCGGGTTTGCAGGACTTCCTGCTGGCCGAGGACCCGGCCGAGCCTGCCTGATCGGACCCTCCGACCGGCGTCGGGTCGAACTCGTTTCGCACGGGTCGGCCCGACGCCGTACTCTTGGGCCACAGGCGTTCGAGCCGTCATCAGCGGCGAGCCCCGGGAAGAACGTCCGGAGGCCGGAGGGGTTGCCAGCAGCCCGCCCGGCCGAAGGGCCAGTAGAACCCGGCGGGTAGGCCCGTCACAGCCCGCAACGAAGCGGTCGACGTACGTCGGCAAGCAGGGTGGTACCGCGGCAGAGATGTCGTCCCTGCGGACCGACGAGACCGACCGCAGGAGCCAAGCCCGATGACCTATCCGAAGGTCACCACCGACCCGTCCGCCACGTCCGGCGTCCCCAGCTCGCCGAGGTTCCCGGAGATCGAGGAGCGGGTCCTCGCCTACTGGGCCGAGGACGACACGTTCCGCGCATCGGTCCAGCAGCGCGACCCCGGCGAGCGCGGCGAGAACGAGTTCGTCTTCTACGACGGCCCGCCGTTCGCCAACGGTCTCCCGCACTACGGCCACCTGCTGACCGGCTACGTCAAGGACATCGTGCCGCGCTACCAGACCATGCGCGGCAGGCGCGTGGAGCGGCGGTTCGGCTGGGACACCCACGGCCTTCCCGCGGAGCTCGAGGCGATGCGCCAGAACGGGATCAAGACGACCGACGAGATCGTCGAGATGGGCATCGACAAGTTCAACGACGCCTGCCGCGCGTCGGTTCTCGAGTACACCGGCGAGTGGCGCGACTACGTCACCCGGCAGGCGCGCTGGGTCGACTTCGACAACGACTACAAGACCATGAACCCGGAGTTCATGGAGTCGGTGCTCTGGGCGTTCAAGAGCCTCTACGACAAGGGCCTGGTCTACGAGGGCTTCCGGGTCCTGCCCTACTGCTGGAACGACGAGACGCCGCTGTCCAACCACGAGCTGCGGATGGACGACGACGTCTACCAGGACCGGCAGGACCCCGCCGTCACGGTGGGCTTCCCGCTCGACGACCTCCGCACCGACCCCGTCCTCGACGGCGCCCACATCCTGATCTGGACCACCACGCCGTGGACCCTCCCGTCGAACCTCGCGGTGATGGTCGGCTCCGACATCGACTACGTCGTCGTCGAGGCGCCCGTCCCCGGCACCGACACGACCGCGCGCTACGTCCTCGCCGAGGCCCGGCTGGCGTCGTACGCGCGGGAGCTGGGGGGCACCGACGGCGAGCCCACCGTCCTCGGCCGCTACCGGGGCGCCGACCTGGTCGGACGCAGCTACACGCCGCCGTTCGGCTACTTCGCGGGTCGCGAGCGCGCCTTCCGCGTCGTCGCGGCGGACGACGCGGTGACCACGACGGACGGCACGGGCGTGGTCCACACCGCCGGTGCGTTCGGCGAGGTGGACAAGGAGGTGACCGACCGGGAGGGCATCGAGGCGGTGATGCCGGTGGGCAAGGACGGGCGGTTCACCCATCCGGTCGACGACTACGCCGGGATGCTGGTCTTCGACGCCAACCCGCACATCATCGACCACCTCAAGGCCGCCACCCGGGGCGAGGGCGCCACCGGGTCGGTGAGCCCCGGCACCGTGCTGCTGCGGCGCGAGACCTACAACCACTCCTACCCCCACTGCTGGCGCTGCCGCGAGCCCCTCATCTACAAGGGCGTCTCCTCGTGGTTCGTGGAGGTGACCCGGTTCAAGGACCGGATGGGCGAGCTCAACCAGCAGATCCGGTGGGTGCCCGAGCACATCCGCGACGGCCAGTTCGGCAAGTGGCTCGAGAATGCCCGGGACTGGTCCATCACCCGCAACCGGTTCTGGGGGAGCCCGGTCCCGGTATGGAAGTCCGACGACCCGGCGTACCCGCGGATCGACGTCTACGGCTCGTTCGAGGAGATCGAGCGCGACTTCGGCCGGCTGCCGCGCAACGCCGACGGGGAGGCCGACCTGCACCGGCCCTGGGTCGACGACCTGACCCGGCCGAACCCCGACGACCCGACCGGGCGCTCGACCATGCGTCGCGTCGCGGACGTCCTCGACGTGTGGTTCGACTCGGGCTCCATGAGCTTCGCGCAGGTGCACTACCCGTTCGAGAACGCCGAGTGGTTCGCCGGCGCGGAGGACGGCTCCCGCGACCCGCACTTCCCGGCCGACTTCATCGTCGAGTACATCGGGCAGACCCGGGGCTGGTTCTACACCCTGCACGTGCTCGCCACGGCGCTGTTCGACAAGCCGGCGTTCTCCTCCTGCATCAGCCACGGCATCGTGCTCGGCTCCGACGGCAACAAGATGTCGAAGTCGCTGCGCAACTACCCCGACGTGTCGGAGGTCTTCGACCGCGACGGGGCCGACGCCATGCGCTGGTTCCTGATGGCCAGCCCGATCCTGCGCGGCGGCAACCTCGTGGTGACCGAGCAGGGCATCCGCGACGCGGTGCGCCAGGTGATGATCCCGCTCTGGAACACCTGGTACTTCTTCGCGCTGTACGCCAACGCCGAGCAGTACGACGCCCAGGTCGGGTCGGCGGCGTCGCTTTCCAGCACCGACCCGCTCGACCGCTACCTGCTGGCCAAGACCCGGCAGTACGTCGAGCGGCTCACCGCCGAGCTGGACGACTACGCGATCGCCGACGCCTGCGAGACCACCCGGAACTTCCTCGACGTCCTCACCAACTGGTACGTCCGCCGCTCGCGCGAGCGCTTCTGGGAGGGGCGCACCGAGGCCTTCGAGACGCTGGGCGCGGTGCTCGACGTGGTGTGCCGTGCCGTCGCGCCGCTGCTGCCGCTGACGACGGAGGAGATCTGGCGCGGCCTCACCGGCGGCCGGTCGGTGCACCTCGCCGACTGGCCCGACGCCTCCGCGCTGCCGGCCGACGAGGAGAGCACGGCGCTGGTGGCCGCGATGGACCAGGTCCGCGAGGTCTGCTCGGCCACCTCCGCCCTGCGCAAGGCGGCCCGGCTGCGCAACCGGCTGCCCCTCGCGGAGCTGACCGTCGTCGTCGACGACCCGGGTGCGCTCGAGCCGTTCGCCGCGATCGTCGCCGACGAGGTCAACGTGAAGTCGGTGCGGCTCCTCGCGTCCGACTCCGACGAGGCCCGCCGCTTCGGCGTCGAGCAGCGGCTCACCGTCAACGCGCGGGCCGCCGGCCCGCGGCTCGGCAAGGACGTGCAGGCCGCGATCCGGGGTGCCAAGTCGGGGGACTGGTCGGTCGCCGAGGACGGCACCGTCACCGCCGGTGGTCTCGCCCTGCTCGAGGGCGAGTACATCCTGGAGACGCTGGTGGGCGGTGCCGGCGACGGCGCCGACACCTCGCGGACCGGCATGCTGCCCGGTGGCGGCTTCGTCGTGCTCGACACCGTGGTGACGCCCGCGCTCGCGGAGGAGGGCCTCGCCCGGGACCTGGTCCGGGCGATCCAGCAGGCCCGCCGGGACGCGGGTCTCGACGTCACCGACCGGATCGAGCTGGCGGTGTCCGGCTCGGAGGCGGTCGTCGCGGCGGCCACGACCCACGAGTCCCTGATCGCGGCGGAGACCCTCGCGACGTCGTACTCCGTGGCGGAGGGGACCGAGGCCGCGACGACGGTGACCGTCGGCGGCGGCGAGAAGGCGGCGATCAGCCTGCGCCGGGTCTGAGGCCGTGGGCGGGGCTGGTTGACTGTGGCCGTGGACCTCGCCCCGCCCGTGCTCGACCTGACCGCAGACGCGGTGACCCTCACCCGGCAGCTCGTCGACATCGAGTCGGTGAGCCGCAACGAGCGGACGATCGCCGACGCGGTCGAGCAGGCGCTGCGCGACCTGCCGCACCTCGTCGTCACCCGGCACGGCAACTCCGTCGTGGCGCGCACCGAGCTCGGTCGCGCCGAGCGGGTGGTGATCGCCGGGCACCTGGACACCGTGCCCGTCAACGACAACCTGCCGAGCCGGCTGGACGCGGAGTCCGGTGTGCTCCACGGCCTGGGCACCTGTGACATGAAGGGCGGCGACGCCGTCATCCTCCGGCTGGCGGCGACCGTCGCCGAGCCGGTCCACGACCTGACGCTGGTGCTCTACGAGTGCGAGGAGATCGACCAGGAGCTCAACGGCCTTCGGCTGCTCGGGGAGTCCCAGCCCGCGCTCCTCGACGCGGACTTCGCCGTCCTGATGGAGCCCTCCAACGCCGTGGTGGAGGCGGGCTGCCAGGGGACGCTCCGGGTGGAGGTGCGCACCACGGGGGAGCGGGCGCACTCGGCTCGCAGCTGGCGCGGGTCCAACGCGATCCACGCGGCCGCCGACGTGCTCGCCCGGCTCGCCTCCTACGAGCCGCGCCGGCCCGTTATCGACGGCCTGGAGTACCACGAGGGGCTCAACGCGGTCGGCATCCGTGGCGGCGTCGCCGGCAACGTCATCCCCGACGAGTGCGTGGTGGAGGTCAACTTCAGGTTCGCGCCCGACCGTTCCGAGGAGGAGGCACTCGGCTTCGTCGGTGACTTCTTCGACGGGTACGACCTCACCGTCACCGACTCCGCCCCGGGCGCGCTGCCGGGCCTCGACCGCCCTGCGGCGAAGGCCTTCGTCGACGCGGTCGGCGGCGAGGTGAACCCCAAGTTCGGCTGGACCGACGTGGCCCGGTTCAGCGCGCTCGGCGTCCCCGCCGTCAACTACGGCCCGGGAGACCCGATGCTCGCCCACAAGCAGGAGGAGCACGTGGAGGTGGCGCAGATCGAGCGGTGCGAGGAGCAGCTGCGACGGTGGCTGCGCGGGGAGGAGACCGCATGACCAGGCGCAGCGGGCCGGGCCCCAAGCCGAGCGCCGGGCGTCCGCCCGGCTCGACGACCGACCAGCGGCTGCTCGACAGCCGCGGCGACAGCGGCTGGGTGCACACCGACCCGTGGCGGGTGCTGAAGATCCAGGCGGAGTTCGTCGAGGGCTTCAACGACCTGGCGGAGATCGGTCCCGCCATCTCGGTGTTCGGGTCCGCCCGCATCGCGCCCAGCCACCCGGCCTACCGGATCGGCGAGGCGGTGGGCGCCGGGCTGGTCGAGGCCGGCTTCGCCGTGATCACCGGCGGTGGCCCCGGCGCCATGGAGGCGGCCAACAAGGGCGCCGTGGAGGCCGGCGGGGAGAGCATCGGCCTGGGCATCGAGCTGCCGTGGGAGGCGCGGCTCAACGACTACGTGACGTTCGGGCTCAACTTCCGCTACTTCTTCGTCCGCAAGATGATGTTCGTCAAGTACTCCCAGGGCTACGTCGTGCTCCCCGGCGGCCTCGGCACGCTCGACGAGCTGTTCGAGGCGATGACCCTCGCGCAGACCATGAAGATCACGCAGTTCCCGATCGTGCTGATGGGCGTGGAGCACTGGACCGGCCTGCTGGACTGGATGCGCGGCTCGATGCTCGAGGACGCGCGGATCAAGCAGTCCGACCTCGACATGCTGACGCTCACCGACGACCCGGACGAGGCGGTGGCCCTGATGGTGGCCGCCCGCGACCGCCACGGCTGAGGCGACGAGGTGTCCCAGACGATGATGTGGGTCTTCGCCGTCCTGATCGTGCTCGCCATGGGGGTGATCGCGATGCTGGCCGCCGGCCACGGTGAGCCGATGGCGCCGGCGTACGACGACCGGCCGGACGCCCTGGTGCCCGCGGACCGCCCGATCGGGGGCGCTGACCTGCGCAGGGTCCGGTTCTCGCTCGCGCTCCGCGGCTACCGGATGGCGGAGGTGGACGCGCTGCTGGCCCGCCTCGCCCACGAGCTCGAGCTGCGCGACGAGGCCGACCAGCGCGACCGGGCCGGCGGCGAGGTGGCCCCACCGGCTGCCGAGGAGGGGGCCGGGAAGCGCGCCGGGGAGCGCGCCGGCGACGGAGTCGAGGAGTCGCCGTAGGGGCACCGGCTGCGCCGGTCCTGCGCCATGGGCGATAATGACCTGGCGCACAGGCGAGGGTCTGCGCGCGCGACAACCTTTGATGGGAAGAGGGGTGCCGCATGGCGGCGATGAAGCCTCGGACCGGTGACGGTCCGCTCGAGGTCACCAAGGAGGGTCGCGGCATCGTGATGCGCGTCCCGCTGGAGGGCGGTGGCCGACTGGTGGTCGAGCTCAACGCCGAGGAGGCCTCAGCGCTCGGCGACGCGCTCAAGAACGTCGTCGGGTGACCGCTTCCGCTCGACCCGCTTCATCCCGTGGCCCGGCATCGGCCAGTGCGGTGCCGGCGCTGCCGAGCCAGGTCTCACCCCCCGAGTTCGCACTGAGCGACCTGCATCCCGGCGCCATCGCCGGCGTCGACGTGGTCGCGCTGCCGGTACTGCCCGCACCCGACGGGGCCGACGGGGCCTCGGTGCTGCTCGGTCCGGGCGCTGCCCAGCTCGCCGACCAGCTCGGCCTCGATCTCGTCGAGATCGCCGAGCTGCACCAGATGACGGGCGCCACCGCGGAGGTGGCCGCGGTGCCGGTGCCGGGGGGCACCGCCGCCAACCCGGACCTGCGGCTGCTGCTGCTCGTCGGCATCGGGGCTGCCCGGCCCCAGGACCTGCGCCGTGCGGGCGCCGCGCTGGCGCGGGCCACCCGTGACCGCGCCGCCGTGGCGACCTCCCTGCCGGCCGTCGCCGGTGAGGAGCTGCCCGACGCGCGCGAGCTGGTCGAGGCGTTCGTGGCGGGCACGATGCTCGGCGGCTTCGTCTTCCACTGGCGCTCGACCGGTCCCGAGCACCGTCCCGTGCGACGGGTGGTGATCGCCGACGAGGCCGTCGCCGGCGACCGGGGCGTCGTGGAGCGCGCCGTCGCGATCGGTGGCGCCGGCTGGCGGTCGCGGATGCTGGCGACCGTTCCCTCGAACCTCAAGACTCCGGGCTGGCTGGCCGCCCAGGCCGAGACGATGGCCAGCGGCACCGGCCTCGAGGTGCGGGTGTGGGACGAGGCGGCGCTCGAGAAGGACGGCTTCGGCGGGATCGTGGCGGTCGGCCAGGCGTCCGCGACGCCGCCCCGCCTGATCCGACTGGACTACACGCCGCGCGGCGTCTCGGCGCGGGCGGCGAAGAAGCTGCCCCTCGTCGTGCTCGTCGGCAAGGGCATCACCTTCGACTCCGGCGGGCTGTCCATCAAGCCCGCCCAGTCGATGGTCTCGATGAAGCGCGACATGACCGGCGGTGCCGTGGTGCTCGCGACGATGGCGGCACTGGCCGACGTGGACTGCCCGGTCCGGGTGGTCGGGCTGGTGGCGGCGGCGGAGAACGCCATCTCCGGCTCGGCGCTGCGGCCCGGCGACGTGATCCGCCACTGGGGCGGCCGGACCACCGAGGTCGGCAACACCGACGCCGAGGGCCGCCTGGTGCTCGCCGACGCGCTGGCCTACGCCGTCGCCGAGCTGCGGCCCGCGCTCGTGGTCGACGTCGCCACGTTGACCGGGGCGGTCAAGGTCGCGCTCGGCCAGCAGGTGGGTGGCCTGTTCGCCAACGACGACGCGCTGGCCGAGCGGCTCACCGCTGCCGGCGAGCGGGCCGGCGAGCCGCTGTGGCGGTTCCCGCTCTACGCCGGCTACGAGGACAAGCTCGCCTCCAAGGTCGCCGACGCCAGCAACGACCCGGGCGGCGCCGGTGCGATCACCGCAGCGCTCTTCCTGCAGCACTTCGTCGGCGAGGTGCCCTGGGCACACCTCGACATCGCGTCGGTGGGCGACGTGGAGAAGGAGTGGCACGAGTGGACGGTCGGTCCGTCCGGCTTCGGCGCCCGGCTGCTGCTCACCTGGCTCGGGTCCGAGGACCCGGTGGAAGGGATCGGTTCATGAGGGGTCTGACTGTCCGCTGGTCGCTCGTCGACGCTCCTGAGGGGGTCGAGGACCGGCTCAAGGAGTACGTCGCCGGCACCTCCCACGCACGGTTCACCGGCCAGGAGGGGCTCTCCTTCAAGGTCTGGCGGCTGCGTGCGGGGGAGTGGTTCGAGGGCTGCTACGTCTTCGCCGACGACGCCGCGCGCACCGCGTTCCAGGAGGAGTTCACCGCGGTGGCCGCCGAGTCGCCGGGCGCGCAGATCGTCGGCAGCGCTCCGGTGCTGATCGAGGCCTGCGAGATCGGCGCGATCGCCGAGGGCGCCGCCGGGTTCGTCGCGGCGCCCCGCGCCGAGGACTGAGGCCGCGCCACCGCGGCCGCGGCCGCCGCGGTCACTCGGTCTCGGCGACCCACTCCTTCTTCGCGGCGAGCATGCCGTCGCCGACGGGGAGCAGGACGGGGACCAGGCCGTCGGTGCCGGCGACCTGCTGGACGACCTCCCGGATCGCCACGGTCTCCTCGTCGCGCTGGGCGGGATCGGCCACGCGGTCGTGCCACAGCGCGTTGTCGAAGACGACGACGCCGCCCGGACGGAGCAGGCGCAGCGCCTCGGTGAGGTAGGCGCCGTACTCCCGCTTGTCGCCGTCGGCGAACACCAGGTCGTAGTGCCCGTCGGTCAGCCGGGGGAGCACGTCGAGCGCGGCACCGGCGATCGTGCGCACCCGCTGCGGGGCGATGCCGGCCTCCTTGAACGACTCGCGGGCGAGGCGCTGGTGCTCGGCCTCCACGTCGACGGTGGTCAGCACCCCGTCGGAGCGCATGCCGCGCAGCAGCCAGACCCCGGAGACGCCGGTGCCGGTGCCGATCTCGACCACGGCGCGCGCCTCGAGGAGCGCGGCGAGGAACCTGAGCGCGGCGCCCGCACCCGAGCGGAGCGGAGCGACGCCGACCTCCTCGGCGCGGGCACGAGCAGCGACGAGGACCTCGTCCTCGACCACGTAGGTGTCGGCGAACGACCAGCTGGTCGCGTTGATCGGAGTGTGGGGCACGGTCTCACCCTAGGGCTTCGCCGCCCCCGGGCGGCGCAGGCTCGGGCGGCGGCCTGGAACATCCGGTCCATGCCGTTCGTTGGGGAAGTTCACAGGGAACCCTCAGGAGGCGTCCCTACGGTGAGAGGAGCCAGACCACCTTGGCGTTGACCCAGCGGAAGAAGGCAGCGATGACGCAGAGCGCCGACACCGTCCAGCCCGGCCGGCCCGGTGCCGAGGGCGGGCTCGACTGGCAGCAGATCGTCGAGCAGCACTCCGACCGCGTCTACCGCCTCGCCCTGCGGCTGACCGGCAACCGCCACGACGCCGAGGACCTGACCCAGGAGGTGTTCGTGCGGGTGTTCCGCTCGCTGCACACCTACACGCCGGGCACGTTCGAGGGCTGGCTGCACCGGATCACCACCAACCTCTTCCTCGACCAGGCTCGGCGCAAGCAGCGGATCCGGTTCGACGCGCTCTCCGACGAGCGCGCCGCGCGCCTGGCGAGCGCCACCGCGCCGCCGGACACCGCCTACGCCGACCGGACCTTCGACGACGACGTCGCCGCCGCGCTCGGCTCGCTGCCCCCCGACTTCCGGGCCGCCGTGGTGCTCTGCGACATCGAGGGCCTCAGCTACGAGGAGATCGCCGAGATCCTCGGCGCCAAGATCGGCACCGTCCGCTCGCGGATCCACCGCGGCCGCGCCCAGCTCCGGGCCGCGCTCGCCCACCGGGCGCCCAGCGAGGGACGGACCCAGTACGCCGGACCCGAGCCCCTCGTGCTGCCCGGCGGGGGCGCGGCGTGATCGGTCACCTCGGCAACCGGGTCAGCGCCCTGCTGGACGGCCAGCTCTCGGCGAAGGAGACTGAGGAGGCGTGGGCGCACGTCTACGCCTGCCACGCCTGCCGTGACCTGGTCGAGCGCGAGGGCTGGGTGAAGACCCGCCTCGCCGGACTGTCCGGTGTCGAGCGCTGCGCGCCGTCGGACCTCAAGGGGTCGCTGCTGAGCATGCCGCCGGGGGACGCCATCCTCGCCGGCGCGCGGTCCCGCGGCGCGAGCCGCCGGCACCTGGGTGCGGCGGTGGTGGGCGGCGGCGCCGTCGGTGCCGCCATGGTGGGCGTGCTGGCCCTCGGCTTCGCGCCTGGCTCCGCGCCGGCCGACCGGCGGCCGCCGGCGACCCAGATCAACACCACCGTCCCGGCGAGCCCGTCGACGCCCGCGCCCGGCCCCGCCAGCGGCGGCGCGCCGAGCACCTCGCCGGGCGGCGTCTCGGTGGTGCACGCACCGCTGCGCCGGATGCTGCCCTGAGCCCCGCTGGGTCGATCGGCGATGATGGGCGCGTGAACGACGCGTACGACGCCGACCGGGAGCCCACGCAGCCGATCGCCGGCACCGGTGGCCCCGAGCCGGCGCAGACCGACGGCGCCGAGCCGGCGCAGGCCGACAGCGCCCAGCCGGCGCAGGCCGACCGCGCCGAGCAGGTCCCACCCGACGGCGCCGTGCCGCAGTGGGCGCCACCGGGCCCGGGCGCGCGCCCGGAGCCGACGGTCCCGATGCCGGCCTCCCTCGCACCGTCCCTGATGCCGCCGCCTCCGAGCGCGCCGCCCACCGCCGCGGACATCAGCGTCCGGCGGCCGAGCGAGCGCTCGGCACCTCCGGCCCGCACCTGGCCGCTCGTCGCGTTGATCGCCCTGGTGGTGGGTCTGGGTGGTGGCTTCCTGGGCGCCCTCGGGTACGACGAGCTGGTCGAGGACCCGAGCGGGTCCGGACTCGTCGACGGTGGCCTCTCCGACGTGGACCTCGAGGAGCTGCCGCCGCTCGAGGAGCCCGGCTCCGTCGCCGCCGTGGCGCAGGCGGTGCTCCCCTCCACGGTCCAGATCATCGCCGAGTACGAAGGCCAGGAGGCCGGCGCGAGCGGCTCCGGCTGGGTGATGGACAAGAACGGCCACGTCGTCACCAACAACCACGTCGTGGCGGACGCCGCCGAGAACGACGGCCCGATCATCGTCGTCGACCACGACCGCAACCGCCACGAGGCGCGGGTCGTCGGCCGCAGCCCGGTCTACGACCTGGCCGTGCTGATCGTCGAGGATCCCGAGGGCCTGGTCCCCGCCAAGCTCGGCCACTCCCGCAAGCTGCGCGTGGGCGAGCCGGTCGTGGCCATCGGGTCCCCGCTCAGCCTGCCGGACACCGTGACGTCGGGCATCGTCAGCTACCTCCAGCGGCCGGTGACGACCGGCGCGTCGGCCGACGAGTCGTCGTACATCAACGCGATCCAGACCGACGCCGCCATCAACCCCGGCAACTCCGGTGGCCCCCTGGTCAACATGCAGGGCGAGGTGATCGGGGTGAACTCCGCGATCGCGACCGCCGGCGGCGGCTCCATCGACCGCGACGCCGGCAACATCGGCGTGGGCTTCGCGATCCCGGTCGAGCAGGTGCGGGTCACCGCCGACCAGATCCTCAAGACCGGCGAGGCGCAGTATCCGGTCATCGGCGCCACGGTCGAGACCGGCGGCATCCCGTCCGGGGAGGGCGCGAAGCTCGACGAGATCATGGCCGACAGCCCGGCGCAGGCCGCGGGGCTGCGGAAGGGCGACGTGATCACCCACGTCAACGGCGCCCGGGTCACCGACGGCATCTCGCTGATCGTGCGGATCCGCAGCCACCAGCCCGACGAGACCATCTCGTTCACCGTCAAGCGCGGCGCGGGCACCCGCGAGGTGGACGTCACCCTCGACGGGAAGGTCGGCTGACCCAGGGGACCTGCCGGGCCCCTGCCTCACTCGCCGGCGTCGGACTCCACGAACGGGTGCTCGGCGACGTACCGCTCGGCCTGGCGGTACTGCTCCTGGATGTACTCCTCCAGCTTGGCGCCCTCCACCCGCCACTGTCCCCGGCCGCCGATCTTGATGGCGGGCAGCTCGCCGCGCCGCACGAGCGCGTAGACCTGCGCGCTGGAGGTGTTGAGCACCTCCGCCACGTCGGCGAGCGTGAGGAACCGGGGGCTCTCGGGCATGGGCACATCGTGGCACCCCGCGGCTCCTGCCGCAGCCGCAGGGCGCCCGGCTGTGGAGGGGGAGGTGACGACGGCCGCCGAGCGCTGCATGATGAGGGCGTGTCCAGAGATCTCGGGATCCCGGGCGCGTCCGTCCCCCCACCTGCCACCCGCGTGGCACGCCCGGGCTGGCGCGACCCCAGGCTGTGGCTCGGCGTGCTGCTGGTGACCGCCTCGGTGGTGACCGGCGCGCGCCTGCTCGCCGCCGCCGACGACACGGTGGCGGTGTGGGCGGTCGCCGGCGACCGGGGCAGCGGCTCGACCGTGACGCAGTCCGACCTGGTCGTCCGCCGGGTCCGGTTCGCCGACGACCGCGACCTCGACCGCTACTTCCGCGCCGACGAGGACGTGCCGGAGGGGCTGGTGCTGACCCGTGCCGTCGGAGCCGGGGAGCTGCTGGCGCGCTCCGCGGTCGGCTCCGCCGACGACGCCCGGCTGCTGCAGGTGCCGCTCGAGGTGGACCCGAACCGGGTGCCGCCCGAGGTGGCCACCGGCTCGGTGGTCGACGTCTGGGTGACCGACGGTGCGGGCCGCACCCCACGCGGGGGCAGCGGCGGGCAGGGTGGCCAGCGCGGTCCTGCCGCCGCCCCCGCACTGGCCGAGGTGACGGTCGTGGCGGCGCCGGACTACGACGACACCTTCGCCGTCACCGGGGCGCGCCAGCTCGTGGTCGCCGTCGACCACGAGACGGCGGCGGAGTTCGAGCTGCTGCTCGGCTCCCTGCAGGAGCCCGTGATCCGGATCCTCCAGCACAGCTGAGCACGTCGTGATCGTCGTCCTCCTCGTGTCCCAGGGAGCCGCCTGGGAGTCCCGCGCCCTCGGCCTGCTGAACGAGCACCCCGGCATCGTGGTCCTCAAGCGGTGCGTGGACGTGGCCGACCTGGTCGCCGCGGCGAGCACCGGGCAGGCCGACGTCGCGGTGCTCGGCGCCGACGTGCCGGGCCTCGACCAGGCCGTCGTCGACCGGCTCGCGGGTCACGGCGTGCGGACCCTCGTCGTCGCGACCGACCGCGACGGCGCCGAGCGACGCCCCGACCGGATCGGGACGGTGACGGTGCTGCCGGCGGACCGGGTCGACGACGTCGCCTCGGTCGTCGCGGCGCTGCCGGCGGCCTCGGCCGGTCCGGCCGACCGGGCGGGAGCCGGCCCCGGCCCAGATCCTGGCCCAGACCCTGGCCCACCGCCGGTCCCGGCGCACGACGGCGCTGGCCTCGCCGCGTCGCCCACGGAACCCGCGGGTCGGGTGATCGCGGTGTGGGGGCCCGGCGGCGCCCCCGGCCGTACGACGCTCGCCGCCGCCCTCGCTGGGGAGCTCGCGCGGCGGGGTCTGAGCACGCTGCTCGTCGACGCCGACCCCTACGGCGGCGCGGTCGCCCAGCAGCTCGGCATCCTCGACGAGGTGTCCGGCCTCCTCGCGGCCGCCCGGCTGGCGGCGGCCGGCACGCTCGACGAGCGGTTCGGCACCGTCCAGCGCCGGCTGTCCGACGGGCTGCGCGTCGTCACGGGGCTGCCGCGCCCGGACCGGTGGGTCGAGGTCCGACCCGGCACCCTCGGCGAGGTCGTGGAGCGGGGGCGCCGCGACGGACAGGTGGTGGTCGACACCGGGTTCAGCCTCGAGGGCGATGCCGCTGCCGACCTGGGCCGTCCGGAGCGCAACGGGATGACGCGGGAGGCGCTCGAGGTGGCCGACGAGATCGTGCTGGTCGGGTCGGCGGACCCCGTCGGCCTGGCGCGCCTGGCCCGGGCGATCACCGAGGTCCACGAGCTGCTCGGCGACCCGTCGCTGCGGGTGGTGGTCAACCGGATGCGACCGACGCTCGGCTGGAGGGAGACCGACGTCGTGGCGATGCTCGGCGGCTTCGGTGCCACCCTCGGCGTGCACTTCCTGCCCGACGACCAGGCCGCGGTCGACCGCGCGCTGGTCGCCGGGCGGTTGCTGGTCGAGTCCGGGGAGGGCGCGCTCACCCGCGGTGTCGCAGCGCTCCTCGACGCGATGGCCGGCGCGGGCGGCAGCCGCTCCGGAGCTAGGCGTTGAACAGCAGGTAGAGGCCGCCGGCGGTGAAGCCGACCATGACGAGCAGCAGGGGCAGCTGCCCGGTGATCTGGTCGCGCTTCGGCAGCAGCGCGATCGCCCGGTCGTGCGCCGCGACGGCCGCGACGACGTGACCGATCACCACGGCGAGCACCTTGATGGTGGCCAGCACCGTCGGGTGGTAGGAGAACCAGTACGACGGCTCCACCGACGCGGTGCCGAGGATGTCCCAGCCCTTCCCGAACGGGTCGCTCGCTCGCGCCAGCGTCTGCGTGCCCACGTCGACGAACAGGGTCAGGTAGTGGGCCACGATGTAGCCGAGGATGATCGGCACGATCGAGTGCGCATACCGCCGAGGCAGCTGCCGCCGGGGCACGCTGCCGCCGGAGCCGGTCATCGCGCTCCCTGCCGCGAAGAGCAGTCCCGCACCGAGGCAGAAGAGGAGCAGCGCGGCGTTGTCGAGCACGGACTTGCTGATCGAGGACCCCTGGTAGTACTGCACCCACCACGACGACTCGGCGAAGGAGTCGAACGCGGTGCTGCCGAACAGCACGGCCACGACGGCCACCAGGCCCGGCAGCGCCGGCACCGTCGACAGGTTCCGCAGCGGGCTCCGGAGGACCAGCCGGTCGTGGTGGACCGCCCACGGCGACAGCCTCGCCACCAGCGAGGAGTAGACCTCGAACGGGTCGGCCCGCTCGTAGAAGCGGTTGCCGAAGAGCGCGCCCCCCACCAGCATCACGCCGACGTAGACCGCACACCACAGCCGCAGCGAGCCGAGCTCGGTGGGGTAGCGGTACACCAGCTCGAACCAGACGAAGGCGTACAGGCCCAGCGCGGCCGGCCAGTACCCGAGGCGCTCGGGATAGCTGAACATCCCCTCGTCCGGGTCGCTGCCCGCCAGCCGCGCGATGGCGGCGTTGATCGTCCGCAGCGGGCTGATCGCCTTCCAGACCGGGCCCAGCAGGGCGGAGGCGAAGACCAGCCCCACCCACCACCACACGTAGACGATCCCGAAGAACGGGTTCGTCACCGAGTCCTCGCCGAACACGGCGCAGGCCACGGTGAACGCCGCCAGCAGCAGCCCGACGCCCCGCAGCGCCACCGCGGTGTACGACGACCGGGCGACCGTGTCGAGCAGCCGCGGCGCCGGCCGCCCGCCGGGCTCGGTGTAGCGGGGGCTGCGCCAAGCGACGACCAGCACCGTGAAGGAGACCACGAGGGCGGCGACCGCGCCGGAGATCGCCAGCTCCAGCGGGATGGGCAGGTCGGCGGATCCGCCGATGCCATGGGCCTCGGGAGCTCCGGTCACCGGGCGACTCGCGAGCGCGGGGTCATCGGACCTCGAGCTGGACGATGACCTGCTCCAGCTCGTGCGACTCCACCTCGACCACGCCGGGTCGGTCGATCTGGATCGGGATCGTGGTGGTGCCCGCCTCGTACGGGAGCTCCTGCTCCGGGTCGGCGTGGACGTGCAGCGCACCCGGCTCGTCGGCGGTCACCTCGAGGTCGACGGGCTGCCCGGCCTCCACCTCGACCCGCTCGCCGCTCGGCTCCACCTCGCCGTCCGCGATGGTGATCTCGACGACCACCGGCTCGTCGGCGCCGGTGCCGGCCCCGTCGTTGCTGTTCCCGTCGTCGCCGCACGCCGTCGCGCCGGCGAGCACGGTGGCGCCGGCCAGGACGGCACCGGCGATCCGCAGCCGCTGCATCGTTCCTCCTCGTGGGCCGGATCCCGATCTGGACCGGATCCGGTCGGGGTGGTTTCCTCTGCCAGAATCTCACGGTGACCCCGAGGCGCCCGGACGGGGAGGTGCCGAAGGTCGGGGATACGGTCCGAAGGCTTGGAGATCGACGTGGTGGATCGGGCGCGCCCACGTGACCTGGCGTTGCTCGCCGAGGAGACGCCGCAGACGCCGCTGCACAACGCCACGATCGAGGTCTTCGACCCAGGGGAGGGCCCCGGCGCCTTCGACCACGCAGCCCTGATGGAGCTGATCCGCGACCGGATCGCGTTCGTCCCGCGCTACCGCCAGCGCCTGCAGGCGGTGCCGGGCCACCTGGCCAACCCGGTCTGGGTCGACGACGAGGGGTTCGACCTCGGCTTCCACGTGCGCCGGTCGGCCCTGCCGCGGCCCGGCAGCACCGGTCAGCTGCTGGAGCTGGCGTCGCGGATCGTCTCCCGCCCGCTGGACCGCACCCGTCCGCTGTGGGAGATCTACTTCGTCGAGGGACTCGAGGGCGGCCGGGTGGCCGTGCTCTCGAAGACCCACCAGCTGCTCGTCGACGGTGTGCACACCGTCGACCTGGGTCAGCTCCTGCTCGACGTGCAGCCGGAGCCGCGCGCGCTCGATCCCGACGACTGGACGCCCCGCCGGGCGCCCAGTGCGCCGGAGCTGCTCGCGGATGCCGTGCGCGAGACCGTGACCGACCCGGCGGCGCTGCTCGACACCGCCCGCACGGGCGTCCGGGCGCTCACCCGTACGGTCGAGCGGCGCAGCGGCCGGGCCCGCTCCGTCCTCACCGCAGCCACCGGCCGCCGGCCGCGGTCGCGCGGGATGATCGCCGGCCCGCTGTCGCAGCAGCGCCGGGTCGTGACGGTCGAGACCCGGCTCGCCGACTACCGGCGGATCCGGGAGGTGCACGGCGGCACGGTCAACGACGTCATCCTCGCGACGGTCACCGGTGCGCTCCGGGCGTGGCTGATGACGCGGGCGGAGTCGCTCCGCGGGCTCCGGCAGGTCCGCGCGCTGGTCCCGGTCTCCGTGATCGACGAGGAGCTCGAGGCGACGTCGCTCGGGAGCCAGATCGCCGCCCACTTCGTCGACCTCCCGATCGGGGAGCCGAGTGCCGTCGTGCGGCTGCACCAGGTCTCCTACTCCTTCCAGGCCCACAAGGACACCGGCCGCAGCGTCGCCGCGAACCGGCTCGCGGGGATCGCGGGTTTTGCGCCGACCACCTTCCACGCGATCGGCTCCCGGGTGGCCGCCACGGAGCTGCGCCGCGGCTACCAGCTCTCCGTCACCAACGTGCCCGGGCCGCAGGCTCCGCTGTACGCCGCCGGGGCTCGGATGCTCGCCAGCTACCCGGTGCCGCCGCTGCTGCCGGGCCACCCGCTGGCGATCGGGGTCACCTCCTACGACGGTGGGGTCTACTACGGCCTCGCCGCGGACCGCGACCGGATCCCCGACGCGGACCTGCTGGGCGTGTGCATCCGCGAGGCGCTCGACGAGCTGCTCGACCTCTCCTCGTCGACCCGCCGGCGGGCGCCGCGCGGGCGTCGGAAGCCCACCTCGACCAGTTGACCGCTCCGCCCAGCGGGCCAGGCCGGACAGGGACGCGCTCGGCCCGATCGAGCCCGGCCGGCAGCGCGGCGAGAGGCGTCGGCGGCAGCTTGCTGCCCCCTCAGCGGCCAGGCCAGAGAGGGACGTGCTCGGCCCGATCGAGCCCGGCCGGCAGCGCGGCGAGAGGCGTCGGCGGCAGCTTGCCGCCCCCGCTGCGGCCAGGCCAGACAGGGACGCGCTCGGCCCAATCGAGCACGTAGGGTCGGCGTCATGGACGCCATCACGTTCCCCCCGGCTCCCACCAACGAGCCCAACCTCACCTATGCGCCCGGCACCCCGGAGCGCGACGCCCTGACCGCGGAGCTGGCCACCCTCGGCTCCGCCACCAAGCAGCTCGACGCCCACATCGGCGGCGACTGGGTCCCCGGCGGCGGCGAGGAGATCGCCGTCGTCCAGCCCCACGCACACCAGAAGGTGCTCGGGGTGCTGCGCAACAGCACCGCCGACGACGCCAAGCGCGCCATCGACGCTGCTCGCGCCGCGGCCCCGGAGTGGCGGGCGCTGCCCTACGACGAGCGGGCCGCCGTACTGCTCCGTGCGGCCGAGCTGCTCGCCGGCCCCTGGCGTCAGCGGCTCAACGCCGCGACGGTCCTCGGGCAGTCGAAGACGCCGTTCCAGGCCGAGATCGACGCGGCGTGCGAGCTGATCGACTTCTGGCGCTTCAACGTCCACTTCGGCAAGCAGATCCTCACCGAGCAGCCGATCGCCAACAGCCCCGGCGTCTGGAACCGCACCGACCACCGCCCGCTCGAGGGCTTCGTCTACGCCATCACGCCGTTCAACTTCACCGCCATCGCCGGCAACCTGCCCACGGCGCCGGCGCTGATGGGCAACACCGTGATCTGGAAGCCGAGCCCGACGCAGCAGCTCGCGGCCAGCCTCACCATGGAGCTGCTGGAGGAGGCGGGCCTGCCGCCGGGGGTGATCAACATGCTGCCCGGCGACGGGATCGGCGTCTCCGAGGCGGCGCTGGGCCACCCCGACCTCGCCGGCATCCACTTCACCGGCTCCACCGCCACCTTCCAGAGGCTGTGGCAGACGGTCGGCACCAACCTGACCGGCTACCGCAGCTACCCCCGCCTGGTGGGTGAGACCGGTGGCAAGGACTTCGTGATCGCGCACCCCTCGGCGGACCCCGCCGTGCTGCGGACGGCGCTGATCCGCGGGGCGTTCGAGTACTCCGGCCAGAAGTGCTCGGCGGCGTCCCGTGCCTACGTGCCGCGCTCGCTGTGGGAGCAGATGGGCGCCGACCTGGCCGCGGAGACCGATGCGCTGCCGGTCGGGGACCCGACCGACTTCAGCAACTTCACCGGAGCCGTCATCGACCAGCGCGCCTTCGACAAGCACGCGGCCGCGATCGAGCGCGCCCGTGCCACTCCGGGGCTCGAGATCGTCGCCGGCGGCACCACCGACGACTCCGTCGGCTGGTTCGTGCGCCCGACCATCGTGGTCGCCGAGGACCCGGCCGACGAGATGTTCTCCACGGAGTACTTCGGCCCCGTCCTCGTCGTCCACGTGTACGACGACCGCGGCCCCGGCGCGTTCGAGGAGGTCGTGCGGCAGGCCGAGGGCGCGGCGCCGTACGCGCTGACCGGGTCGGTGCTGGCCACCGACCGCAGGGCGATCGACTGGGCGAGCGCGGAGCTGCGGTTCGCAGCCGGCAACTTCTACGTCAACGACAAGCCGACCGGGGCGGTCGTCGGCCAGCAGCCGTTCGGGGGTGGCCGCGCGTCGGGCACCAACGACAAGGCCGGCTCGCTGCTCAACCTGCTGCGCTGGACGTCGCCGCGCTCGGTGAAGGAGACGCTGGTGCCGCCCACCGACCACCGCTACCCCCACATGGGCTGAGCGCGGCCTGATGCGACGATGGGGCGATGACCCCGCTGCACCTGGGTGCCCTCCACCCCGTGGAGCAGGCCGTGACCATCGCCCTGGCCTTCGGCCCGTTCCTGGTGCTGGGCATCGTGATCGTGCTGCGCCGCCGCGCTGAGGCCGATGCCGACCTCCACGCCGGCACCGAGGAGAACGGGGGCGTGGCGGCCGAGGGCGGCGCCGGGGCGGCGGACCCCGGTCCCGACGCGGAGCCCCGTTAGCGGCTGAGGTAGTCCCGGCCGGTCCGGTGCTCGGCGTTCAGCGCGCTCTTGAGCAGCTTGGCCAGCAGGTCCTCGATCTTGCCGCCGACGAGCGGGATCTTGACCTTGATCTCCATGTCGACCAGCTCCGTCGTCACGCCGTCCTTCTCGACCAGGGTCGCGGTGCCGCGCATCTCGCCCGGCTTGCCCGGGATGGTGACCGTGACCTCGCCGTGCGTCGGGCTCGTCCACTTCTCCTTCTGCACCACGTTGGTGGTCTCGCCCACGAACTTCTTGGCGAAGGAGGGGATCCGGTCGGTCGGCTGCTCCATGTCGATGGTGACGTCCTTGGCGTCGACACCACCGTCGATCGTCACGGTGAAGGTGGTCGCGTTGACCGCGACGCACACCTCCTCGCGGAACTTCGGGTCGGAGAGCATCGCCGCGACGGCATCGGCCGGCGCGTCGTACACCATCTCGTGGACCAGGCGCGTCGCCATCAGGCGGTCTCCCTTCAGCCAGGCCGACCCGGGAACGCTCCGCGGCCGGTCGATTCGTCGTCCGGCCATTGTGGCGCATCACGAAACGGTTGCGACCGCCGCGTCGTGGCCGTGCCCGGTTGTCGCCCGTGCAGCGCGGCCCTACTGTCAAAGTCGTGTCAACGACGACGCTACAGGCCTCCACGACGGGGGCGGACCGTGACCGGATCTTCGAGCAGGCCGCGGCCGCGGCCGGACCGCCCAAGGGCAGCGGCGGCCCGCCGCGCGAGTCGCTCCGCGAGCTGCTGCCGGCCTACTACCGGCACGTCGCCACCGAGGACCTGGCCGCCCGCAGCGCCATCGACGTCTACGGCGCCTTCGCGTCCCACCACCACCTCGCCCACCGGCGGACGGCGGGCGACGCGAAGGTGCGCGTGTTCACCCCCACCGTGGCCGAGCACGGGTGGTCGGCGGCCGGCCACTCGGTCGTCGAGGTCGTCGTCGAGGACATGCCGTTCCTGGTCGACTCCCTGACGATGGAGCTGGCGCGCCAGGTCCACGACGTGCACGTGGTGGTGCACCCGACCTTCGACGTACGCCGCGACGAGGCGGGGCGGCTGACCTCCGTCGAGCCCGTGGTCAGCGGCTCGGCCGCGCCGGCCGAGGGCGCCGTGCGGGAGTCGTGGATGCACATCGAGACCGGCCGGCTCAGCGGGACGGGTGCCGACGACCCCGACCAGGTGGCCGTCGAGATCCGCCGGGTGCTGGCCGACGTGCGCGCGGCCGTCGACGACTGGTCGCACATGCAGACGCGGGTGCAGGAGATCGTGAAGGGCCTGCACGACGACCCCCCGCCGCTGGACGCGGAGGAGGTCCGGCAGGCGGGCGCGCTCCTCGCCTGGCTCGCCGACGAGCACTTCACCTTCCTCGGCTACCGGGAGTACCTCCTGGACACCGTCGAGGACGGCTCGGGCACGGAGGACGTCCTGCGGCCGGTGCCCGGGAGCGGCCTCGGGATCCTCCGGGAGAAGCCGGGGCAGGCCGCGGAGTCCGTCGCGTTCAGCCGGCTGCCGAAGGCGGTCCAGGCCAAGGCGCGGGAGAAGCAGCTGCTCGTGCTGGCGAAGGCCAACTCGAGGGCGACGGTGCACCGCCCGGCGTACCTGGACTACGTCGGGGTGAAGACCTTCGGTCCCGACGGCCAGGTGGTCGGCGAGCGTCGCTTCCTCGGCCTGCTCTCGAGCGCGGCCTACACCGAGTCGCTGCTGCGGATCCCGCTGCTGCGGGAGAAGGTCGACGAGGTGATGCGCCGCAGCGGCCTCGACCCGCAGAGCCATGACGGCAGCGCCCTGCTGGACACTCTCGAGACCTATCCGCGCGACGAGCTGTTCCACACCCCGGTCGACGAGCTCGCCCCGATCGCCGAGGCGGCGATGCG
The DNA here is from genome assembly GCF_051280635.3 of Nocardioides proteolyticus. NCBI lineage: Bacteria > Bacillati > Actinomycetota > Actinomycetes > Propionibacteriales > Nocardioidaceae > Nocardioides > Nocardioides proteolyticus. Next base: position 187,009 of record NZ_JBNBPO030000003.1, read on the forward strand.
TGCCCGCGAACGCCGGGCGGTCCGGCTCTTCATCCGGCGCGACACCTACGGCCGCTACCTGTCGGTGCTGGTCTACCTCCCGCGCGACCGCTACAACACCGGCGTCCGCCAGAAGTTCGTGCGGATCCTGACCGAGCAGATCGGCAGGGGCCGGGTCGGACCGGAGTCGGTCGAGTTCAACGTCAGCATCAACGAGTCGACGACCGCCCGGGTGCACCTCGTCGTGCGGCTTCCCAAGGGTGAGCTGATCCCCGACGACATCGACACCGCCGACCTCGAGCGGCGCCTCGTCGACGCCTCCCGGTCCTGGCAGGAGGACTTCCTCCAGGCGGTCCTCGCCGAGTACGGCGAGGAGACGGGAGCCCTGCTCGGCCGTCGCTACCTCGACGCCTTCCCGGAGGCGTACAAGGAGGACTTCAGCCCGCGCACGGCGGCGGTCGACCTGGGCCGGGTGGAGGGCATCGAGGGCGACAGCGGCCTCGACCAGTCGCTGTACGCCGACCTCGACGCCGAGGAGGGCGAGGCGCGGCTCAAGCTGTACCGGATCGGTGATCCGCTGTCGCTCTCCACCGTGCTGCCGATGCTGTCGTCGATGGGCGTGGAGGTGGTCGACGAGCGGCCCTACGGCCTCACCGGGCTGCCGCGGACGACGCACGTCTACGACTTCGGGCTGCGCTACTCCGGCGCCCTGCCCGAGCACGCCCGCGAGCTGTTCTCCGACGCGCTGCGGGCGATGTGGGACGGCTTCACCGAGACCGACGGCTTCAACCGGCTGGTGCTGCGCGCCGAGCTGACCTGGCGGCAGGCGATGCTGCTGCGCGCCTATGCGAAGTACATGAAGCAGGGCAACAGCCCGTTCGCCGTCGACTCGATCGAGCAGGCGCTGGTCGACAACGTCGACCTGGCCCGGTTGCTCGTCCAGCTCTTCGAGACCCGGTTCGACCCCGACGCGGCCGACGGCCGCGCCGAGCGGGAGGAGCGGATCGTCGACCGGGTCCGGACGGCGCTGGACGACGTGGTCAGTCTCGACCACGACCGGATCCTGCGGTCCTACCTCACCCACATCCAGGCGACGCTGCGCACCAACTACTTCCAGCACGGGGACGACGACCCGGACAGCGGGCGCCGGCACCACAAGCCCTACCTCTCGCTCAAGCTGGAGCCGTCGGCGATCCCGGACCTGCCGGAGCCGCGGCCGAGGTTCGAGATCTTCGTCTACTCGCCCCGCGTGGAGGGGGTGCACCTGCGGTTCGGCGCCGTCGCCCGGGGCGGGCTGCGCTGGTCGGACCGGCGCGACGACTTCCGCACCGAGATCCTGGGCCTGGTCAAGGCGCAGATGGTGAAGAACACCGTGATCGTCCCGGTCGGGGCCAAGGGCGGCTTCTACGCCAAGCAGCTGCCGGACCCGGCCGACCGGGAGGCGTGGCTGGCGGAGGGGATCGCCTGCTACACCACCTTCATCCGCGGCCTGCTCGACGTCACCGACAACCTCGTCGGCGAGGGCAGCCGCGACACGGTGCCCCCGCCCCGCGTCGTACGGCACGACGGCGACGACGCCTATCTCGTCGTCGCCGCCGACAAGGGCACCGCGACCTTCTCCGACATCGCCAACGGCGTGGCCGCCGACTACCGCTTCTGGCTCGGCGACGCGTTCGCCAGCGGCGGCTCGGTCGGCTACGACCACAAGGCGATGGGCATCACCGCCCGGGGGGCGTGGGTCTCGGTACGGCGGCACTTCCGGGAGATGGGTGTCGACTGCCAGGCCGAGGACATCACCGTGGTCGGCGTCGGCGACATGTCCGGCGACGTCTTCGGCAACGGGATGCTCTGCTCGGAGCACATCCGGCTCGTCGCGGCCTTCGACCACCGCGACATCTTCCTGGACCCCGAGCCAGACGCCGCGGCGTCCTACGTCGAGCGGCGGCGGCTGTTCGAGCTGCCGCGGTCGAGCTGGCGCGACTACGACAAGAGCCTGATCTCCGAGGGCGGGGGCGTGTTCCCCCGCTCGGCCAAGTCGATCCCGGTCTCGCGGCAGGTCCGCGCCTCCCTCGGCATCGCCGGGCACGTCGAGCGGATGACGCCGGCGGAGCTGATGCGGGCGATCCTCCTGGCCCCGGTCGACCTGCTCTGGAACGGCGGCATCGGCACCTACGTCAAGGCGTCCACCGAGAGCCACGGCGACGCCGGCGACAAGGCCAACGACGCGATCCGGGTCGACGGCGGCGACCTGCGGGTGCGCTGCGTCGGCGAGGGCGGCAACCTGGGCTTCACCCAGCGCGGCCGCATCGAGTACGCCGTCAACGGCGGGCGGATCAACACCGACTTCATCGACAACTCCGCCGGCGTGGACACTTCCGACCACGAGGTGAACCTCAAGATCCTGCTCGACCGGGTCGTCGCCGACGGCGACCTCACCCGCAAGCAGCGCAACACCCTGCTCGCCTCGATGACCGACGAGGTCGCCGAGCTGGTGCTGCGCGACAACTACGAGCAGAACCTGGCGCTGGCCAACGCGGCGAAGAACGCGCCGTCGCTGCTCCACGTGCACGAGCAGTGGATGCGCGACCTCGCGGCGCAGGGGCTGCTCGACCGCCACCTCGAGGCGCTGCCCGACACCAAGGAGGTGCGGCGCCGTCTCGAGGCCGGGGGAGCGCTCACCCAGCCCGAGCTCGCCGTGCTGATGGCCTACACCAAGATCGTGCTCGCCGAGGAGCTGCTCGCCTCCGACCTGCCCGAGGACCCCTACCTCACCCTGGACCTCGAGTCCTACTTCCCCCAGCCGGTCCAGGACGGCTTCCGCCGGCAGATCGGCGAGCATCCGCTGCGCCGGGAGATCATCGTGACGCAGGTCGTCAACGACCTGGTCAACGGCGCCGGCATGACCTACTGGCCGCGGCTGGCGGGCGAGACCGGGGCGAGCGCGGCCGAGCTCACCCGCGCCAACTTCGTCGCGCGGGAGATCTTCGGGTCGCTGCCGCTGCGCAACGAGCTGGCGCAGTTCGACAACGTGCTCGACGCCTCGGTGCAGACCCGGATGCGGGTCGAGATGCGCACCCTGGTCGAGCGGGCCTCGCGCTGGCTGCTCACCAACCGGCGCCCGCCCCTGGACAGCCAGGCGACCGTCGACCTGTTCGCCGGTCCCGTCCAGGACACGATGCTCGAGCTGCCGGACCTGCTCACCGGAGCTGAGCTCGAGGCCTACGAGCGCCGGCGCCGCTGGCTGCTCTCGCAGGACGTGCCCGAGGACCTCGCGACGCGGGTGGCGTCGTACGACGTGGCCTACGCGCTGTTGAACGTCGTCGAGATCGCCAACCGCGAGGAGCTGCCGCCATCCGAGGTCGCCCGGGTCCACTTCGCGCTGGGCGAGCGGCTCGGCCTCTCGGTCCTCCAGCAGCGGATCGTCGACCTGCCGCGCGCCGACCAGTGGCAGACGATGGCGCGCGCCTCCCTCCGCGACGACCTGCACAGCGTGCACGCCCAGCTGACGGGGCAGGTGCTGCGCGACACCAGCGCGGACGCGGGTGACGGAGGCGAGGATCCGCGGGACGCCGCGGTGCGGCGGGTCGCCGCCTGGGAGGAGCAGGCCGGCGGTGTCGTCGACAACGCGGTGGGCGCGTTGCGGGCGGTGTGCGAGGAGGAGCCGGCCGACCTGGCGAAGGTCTCCGTCGGGCTGCGCGTCGTCCGGGGGCTGCTGGCGTAGACCGCCCGCGGCGGTCTGGACCAGTTGCCCTAGCCTGTCGCACGTGGCTGCCATCTCGGTGCGTGACCTGACCAAGACCTACGGCGACCTGACCGCGGTCGCGGACGTCTCCCTCGACGTCGCCGAGGGCGAGTTCGTCGGCGTGCTCGGCCCGAACGGGGCCGGCAAGACCACCCTGCTGGAGATGGTCGAGGGTCTCCGCCGGCCCGACGCCGGCACCGTCGAGGTGCTGGGGGAGCCGGTCTGGCCCCGCAACCGCCGGCTCCAGCGACGGATCGGCGTCCAGCTGCAGGCCTCCTCGTTCTTCGAGCGGCTCACCGCGCGCGAGCAGATCCACACCTTCGCCTCGCTGTACGACGTCGCGCCCCGGACCGCCGACGAGTGGCTCGACCGGGTCGGGCTCGGGGACAAGGCCGACACCCGCGTCGAGGACCTCTCCGGTGGGCAGGGACAGCGACTCTCCATCGCGTGCGCCCTCGTGCACGGCCCCGAGCTGGTCTTCCTCGACGAGCCGACCGCCGCCCTCGACCCCCAGGCCCGGCGCAACCTGTGGGACCTGCTGTCCGGCCTGAACGAGGCCGGGCGCACCGTGGTGCTGACCACCCACTACATGGACGAGGCCGAGGTGCTCTGTGACCGGGTGGCGGTGATGGACCGCGGACGGATCCTCCGCTACGACACGCCTTCGGCGCTGGTCCGCGGTCTCGACGCCCCCACCCGGATCACCGTCGCGGCCGGCGCGCTGACCACCGCGGACGCCGCCGCGGTCCCGGGCGTGCTCGAGGCGTCCGAGACGGCCGAGGGCGTCGTCCTCACCACCCGCGACCCCGCCGGCGTGGTCGGCAGCCTCGCCCGGCAGGACCGCCTCGACGGGGTGCGGGTGCAGACCGGCACCCTCGAGGACGTCTTCCTCGCGCTGACCGGCCGCGAGTACCGGGCGTAGCGGCGATGAGGCACTCCGCCTTCTGGGCCCTCTCCGTCGCCATCATGCGGGGCTTCGTCCGCGACCGCGCGGCGGTGTTCTTCGCGGTGATCTTCCCGCTGATGTTCCTCGTGCTCTTCGGCGGCCTCTTCGCCGACCAGGACCAGTCGCAGGTCGACCTGGTCAAGGTCGGCTCGGTGCCGCTGGTCGAGCGGCTCCCCGACGACGCGCGGGAGGCGTTCGAGACCACCTTCGAGGTCACCGAGACCGACGACCGCGACGCCGCGCTCGAGCAGGTCCGCAAGGGCGACGCGGACGTCGCGCTGGAGCAGCGGGGCGACCGGCTGATCGCGCACTACACCCAGACCGAGCAGGTGAAGGCCGCGATCACCCAAGGCACGCTGCGAGCCTTCGTCGACGGCGCCAACGTGGCCGCGAGCGGCCGGCCGCCGTCGTACTCGCTGGTGACCGAGCGGGTGGAGGACGACTCGCTGACCACCATCCAGTTCGTCACGCCGGGCCTGCTCGGGTGGGCGGTCGCGATGAGCGCGGCGTTCGGCGCCGCGGCGACCCTCCAGGGCTGGCGGCAGAGCAAGCTGCTCCGTCGGCTCCAGCTCGCCCCGGTGTCGACCCGGACCATCGTGGCGGCTCGGGTGGCGGTCACCCTCGTCGTCGCGCTGGTCCAGATGGTGATCTTCCTGGGCCTCGGCGCCGCCGCCTTCGGCCTGACGCTCACCGGCTCGTGGTGGATGGCGATCCCGCTGCTGGTGGTCGGCACGCTGTGCTTCATGGCGCTGGGCCTGCTGGCCGGCGCCGTCGCGAAGACCACCGAGGGCGCGGTCAACATGGCGAACTTCTTCGTGCTGCCGATGGCCTTCCTCAGCGGCTCGTTCTTCCCGCTCGACGCGGCGCCTCGCTGGCTCCAGCGAGTCTCGGACCTGCTCCCGCTCAAGCACCTCAACGAGGGGATGCTCGACGTGCTCGTCCGCGGTGAGGGGCCCGCTGCCGCGGTGCTCCCCATGGCGATCCTCGCCGGGTTCGCCGTCGTGGTGACGCTGCTCGCGGCGCGCCTGTTCCGGTGGGAGACCACCTGAGGGGGCGGGACCCCGTCACATCACCGCGTTTCCCGCGCGCCGTCCGGCCGCGGCCAATAGGGTTCCCCTGCACCGCAGGGCCGGGGCGTCGCGCCGCGCCGGTCTGGACGCGCTCGACCGAGAGGCCCCTCCTTGTACGACATCACCGTGATCCTCGCCCAGCTCGCGCTGATCATCGTCGTGGCTCGGCTCGCCGGCGTCGCGGCGGGCAGGGTCGGCATCCCGCCGGTGGTGGGGGAGATCTTCGCCGGAGTGCTGCTCGGTCCGAGCCTCCTCGGCCCCGAGATCAGCGAGAGCCTGTTCCCGCTCGACACCCGGCCGTTCCTCTCCCTCCTGGCGAGCATCGGCCTGGTCCTCTTCATGTTCGTCGTGGGTCTCGAGCTCGACGTGTCCCTGGTGAAGGGACGCGGCCGGGTCGCCGCGTCGGTCTCCGTGGCCTCGATCGCGCTGCCCTTCTCGATGGGGTTCGGGCTGGCCCACCTGCTCGACGACCTCCGGCCCGCCGGCGCCGACTTCGTGCCGTTCGCGCTCTTCCTGGGCGCGGCGATGTCCATCACCGCCTTCCCCGTGCTGGCGCGGATCCTCACCGACCGCCGGATGCACCGCACGGAGACCGGGGGACTCGCCCTGGCCTGTGCCGCCACCGACGACATCCTCGCCTGGACCCTGCTCGCGGTGGTGGTGGGTCTCGCGGGCGGCGGCGCGGGCGACCACGGGCACGGGCCCGGCTGGGTGATCTACCTGGCGATCCCGTTCGCCGCGGTCGCCATCTTCGTCGTCCGGCCGATGCTGACCCGGCTCACCTCGATGTACCGCAGGGCCGGCGAGCTGACCCCGGCGATCCTCTCGATCGTGCTCATCGGGCTGCTGCTCTTCGCCGCCGCGACCGAGTACCTCGGCGTCCACTACATCTTCGGCGCCTTCCTCTTCGGCGCGATCCTGCCGCACGAGGACGCAGCCAAGCTGCGGCACGAGATCCTGGTGCGGCTCGAGCAGCTGTCGGTGCTGCTCCTGCTCCCGGTCTTCTTCCTCGTCTCCGGCCTCAAGGTGGATCTCCGCGGGCTGAGCCTGGAGAACCTCGTCCAGCTCGCCGGCATCCTCGCCGTCGCCATCGTCGGCAAGTACCTCGGCGCCTACGTCGGCGCGCGCAGCGCGGGCGTGCCGCACTGGCAGTCCAACGCCCTCGGGATCCTGATGAACACCCGAGGCCTCACCGAGCTGGTGATCCTCAACGTCGGCCTCGAGCTGGGGCTGCTCAGCCAGGAGCTCTTCACCATGATGGTCGTCATGGCGCTCGTCACCACGGTGATGACCGGGCCGCTGCTGTCCTTCGCCTACCCCGCACGCCGGGTCGCCCGCGACATCGCGGAGGCCGAGCGAGCGGCGCTGGGCGAGGAGGCGGTCGACCGGATGCTGGTCCTCGCCCGCACCGGGCAGGACAACGCCGTCCTCGTCGAGCTCGCCGCCGCCCAGCTCGCGGGCGCCCGCCCCGCCGAGATCGTGGTGGCCGACCTGCAGCCGCAGGGCCGGCCGCTCGAGGTGGGCAGCGGGCTCTCCCTGGAGCTGGCCGAGATGGCGGAGGCGATGGAGCGGCAGCAGGCGCTCGTGCACCGCGGCGAGCAGCTGGACATCCCCGTCCGGGTCATCGCCCACCCCAGCGGTGACGTGGGGCAGGACCTGGTCGAGCTCGTCGGTGCCGTCCGGCCGCAGGGGCTGCTGGCCTGGTCCGACGACCCCTCCCTGGACGCCGTGGTCGCGGCGAACGAGTCACCCGTGGCCGTCGTCACCGCCGGCACGCCCGCCTTCGACCCCGACGCAGGCGTCGTCGTGCACTGGAGCGGCGACACCGACGCCGAGGCCGCGACGGTCCTCGGCGCCCGGCTGGCGGCCGCCCGCGGCACCACCCTCGAGCTCCGCGGCGACGGCGGCCGACGGCTCGCCGCCGTGCGCAGCGCCCTGTCGGGTCGGGGCGTGCGGCTCGCGGAGCCGGCCGGTGACGCGGACCCGCTCTCCGCCGTACCCATCGAGCTGGCGGCGTACGGGATCACCGGCACGAGCGGGATCCGGGTGCGCGCCGAGCTCGACGCCGCTCCCGTGGACTTCACCACCGTCGACGTGGGGACGGTGTCCGAGCCGGCGTGAGCGGCCGCAGGAATCACCGGTCAACCGGTGATTCCTGCACCTCGCACCGTTGCAATGCCCGAGCAGTGCAGGAACCGGCCGGGTGCTGTGACTCCTGAGGTCAGCTCGTCGCGCCGGCGTGGGTGTTGAACGCCAGCGTGCGGTGACCGATCCGGACCCGGGTGCCCTGCACGAGCACCTGCTCGGCGCCCGGCGCCATCCGGATCCAGTCCGGTGCCTTCGGCGCGTGCACGAACGTCCCGTTGGTCGAGTTGTTGTCGACCAGGACCACGTCCCAGCCGCGCAGCTCCAGGCGGGCGTGGACGCGGGAGACCTGGTTGGACTGGTCGATGATCGGCAGCGGCCGGAACTCGCCCGACCCGATTCGCTCGTCACCGCTCGGGTCGCGGCCCAGCAGGTAGGGCGTGTCGAGCTGGAAGACCGAGCCGTCGTCGAGGACCAGGACGCCGAGCGGCGGCCGGGGGCCCTCGACGAGCACCGGCGTCTGCTGCACCATGTTGATGCCGCACACGCCGCAGAACAGGACGCGCGGGTCGTTGAAGTGCCGGTTCTTGCAGTAGACCCCGCGCACCTGCTCCTGAGGGCCGTCCTCGAGGACCTGCTCCGGGCTCTCGACGATCGGCAGCGGCTCGAAGTCGTCGACGTCCTCGTCGACCTCGCTGATCAACACGGACTGGAAGCTGACGTGCTCGTCGGCCGGGGTCGGCGGCAGGGGCCGGCCGGCCGGGGCCGCAGCGGGCTCGGGCGCCGGGGCTGGCGGCGCGGCCGGTGGC